>JANONA010000154.1:0-2547 GCA_031420575.1 Nitrospirota bacterium
AGGAGTTCGCCCGTTCTCTGGGCGTGACGCACCGTATTCTTCACACTACGGAACTCTTGTCCGAGGAGTTCGTTCAAAATTCCCCTGAACGGTGTTATTTCTGCAAGAAAGAACTGTTCGGCAAGATCAGGCAAATCGCCGATATCGAGGGCATTCCTTATATCCTTGACGGTTCAAACACCGACGATCTCAAAGACCACCGGCCCGGCAGACGGGCCGCCAGGGAGTTTTTCGTCAGGAGCCCGCTGGTGGAAGCGGAACTGTCGAAATCCGAGGTACGAGAACTTGCGCGCGGCCTGAACCTGCCGGTGTGGGACAAACCATCCCTCGCTTGTTTGTCTTCCCGCATTTCTTACGGGACAAGGATCACCTCGGAAATATTGCGGACCATTCAAACCGCTGAGGACCATTTGCGCGCTCACGGCTTCCGTCAGGTGCGCGTGCGGCACCACGGGGATACGGCGCGGATCGAGGTGGATCGTTCGGATTTTCCGATGGCGCTTGCGAGCGGCGTTGCGGAGCGGATGACGTCAGCGCTGAAGGAGCTCGGCTATACCTATGTCTGCTTAGATCTCGAGGGGTACCGGACGGGGAGCATGAATGAAGGCGTGAAGCAAGTTTGGAGTTCAGAGTTCGGAGTTCGGAGTGGAAAGCAGGAATGAAGGGGCGCTGATCTCTGAGTTTTGACAACTTATTTGTCGGGAGATTGTTCATGAAAGTACTGGTAATAGGCGGCGGCGGCAGGGAACACGCGCTTGTCTGGAAAATTTCGCAGAGCCCGAAGGTTACGAAGATCTACGCGGCGCCGGGCAACGCGGGCATCGCGGGGCTCGCGGAATGCGCGCCGATCAAGTCCGAGGACATTCCGGGATTGCTGGCCTTCGCCAAATCCAGGGCCATTGATCTTACTATCGTGGGACCCGAGGGGCCGCTTTCGATGGGCATCGTGGACGAGTTCACCAAAGCGGGGCTGCGGGCCTTCGGGCCGAGCGGGAAGGCCGCCGAGCTCGAGGCGAGCAAACGCTTCTCCAAGGACCTGATGAAGAAGTACCATATTCCCACGGCGGAGTACGGGGTATTCACCGACAAGGCCGCGGCAGCGGCGTATGTGCGCGAGAAGGGCGCGCCGATCGTGGTTAAGGCCGACGGATTGGCGGCGGGCAAGGGTGTCGTTGTTGCCGAGACCGTGGAAGAGGCGCTCAAGGCACTCGACGTTATTATGACCGACAAGGCCTTTGGCACGGCCGGCGACCGTGTGGTTATCGAGGAGTGCCTCAAGGGCGAAGAGGCGTCGTTTATGGCATTTTCCGACGGCAAGACCGTCGTGCCCATGGCGTCGTCGCAGGACCATAAGCGCGTTTTCGACGCGGACAAGGGTCCGAACACCGGCGGCATGGGGGCCTATTCACCAGCGCCGATTGTCACCAAGGGTCTGGAACGCGAGGTTATGGACACGATCATGATCCCCACCGTGCGGGCCATGGAAAAAGAGGGACGGTTGTTCAAGGGCGTGCTGTACGCCGGACTCATGATCCATGACGGCAAGGCAAAGGTGCTCGAGTTCAACGCGCGGTTCGGGGACCCGGAAACGCAGCCGATCATGATGAGGCTGGACACCGACATCATCGAGATCATCGAGGCGATCCTCGATGGACGATTGGCGAAGCTGGAGATCGAATGGAAACCCGAAGCAGCCGTGTGTATCGTCATGGCTTCGGGAGGCTATCCCGGGAATTACGAGAAGGGCAACGTGATCTCGGGGCTTGAGAAGGCAGCCGGACACAAGGGTGTCATGGTGTTCCACTCCGGGACGTCGCTCAAGGACGGCAAGGTCGTGACCGACGGCGGCAGGGTGCTCGGCGTCACTGGCCTCGGTCCTGTAATCGCCGCGGCCATTGACAACGCTTATGCCGGAGTGCGGGAAATTTCCTTTGAGGGCGCGCATTTTCGCGGGGACATCGGGGCGCGGGCGCTCGAGATGGGGAACTAAATATGCTCGGTGCGCAGTGCAAAGTTCAAAGTTCAAAGTTCAAAGTGCAAAATGCAAAGTGCAAAGTGCAAAATGCAAAGTGTAAAGCAGGGGACTCGACAGTTCGTAACATCTCGGGCTTTTTGAACAAGACGCTGCGGGTCAGGAACATAAAAGATGCTTCCGTGAATGGCTTGCAGGTGAAGTCTCGCAAGACGGGCGCGATCAGCAGGGTTGGTTTTGCGGTTGATGCCTGTATCTCCACCTTTGAGAAGGCAAAAAAGCTCGGTGTCGAGCTCCTCGTTGTTCACCATGGCATCAAGTGGAGGCCGCAAAAGGACAGGGACCTGGAGCGCGGAAGAGCGGCGTACCTGGAGAAAAGCAATATCGCGCTGTATGCCGCGCATCTGCCGCTCGATCTGCATGAAGAGTACGGGAACAATATGCAACTGTCCCGTCTGCTGGACGCGCGGGCGCCGCGAAAATTCGGCAACTATCACGGCATCAAGATCGGCTGCGCGGGAAACTTCGGAAAGACCACCAGCCTGGCCGCCGTTGCGGCGATCTTGAATGAAAAG
>JANONA010000155.1:0-1633 GCA_031420575.1 Nitrospirota bacterium
CCCCTGGAAGAGATATTTCAAACCAAACCGAGGAACAAAGGAACAATTTCCCAGTGTTTCCTAAAAGCGGACATTTCTATATTGGTAAGAGTAGGACATTTCTATTTTGGGTTGACAGTTTTTTCAAAAAATCTTGACTAATTCATATGATCCATGCTACTGTGTTCCGTCCCTATAATAACTGGTTGGCTCTGGTAAATATCGCTTTGCGCCAACCAATTACCTAAACGTGCGAGGCTGCTTAACATACAAAACAGAGGAGGTATTTCAGTGAAAACAATAATTGCAGCAACTATTTTGATTGTAATGTTTTGCGGGTGTGTCAAGTTTGGTGGCATTTTGAAAATGAGTCCTGACACCTACGCCATTAACGTTGAAGCGTGGAGACTTCCTGATGCAAAACGAATAGCTTACGAGGAAGCCACTAAAGAGTGCAATAAGCAAGGCAATGAGTTTTTAGTAAAGAGTTGGCTTGGACGTGAAGATAAAGGAAGGTTTGAATTGATTTTCCGTTGTTTGCCAAAAGGTGATCCAGAGCTTATGGCTCGTCCGGAATATGAGCTTAAAGACCGTCCCGATATTCGCATTGAAGATTCTCGAAAGAAAAATTAATCGAGAGCAATACCAACCAGCGGGTCCACAGCGTCGCGCCAGAAGGCGGCGCGCCCCTCAATTTGAACGTTATCTCGCCCGAACAAGCGAGCATCATAAAAGGAGGAAATATATGAGAATACCGAATAAGCAGTTACATTACATTGTGAAGATGGGATTAATTCTTCAGGCACTCGTACTGACAACCTCAGGCTGTGCGACGATGCAGAACTATAATGCGCTTCCGCCGCGCGACCAGGCGTTTTACAATCTGCTATACGTAAGTAATCAAAATGTAGCGCAGTTCGCAGAACTCAAAACGCAGCAGGAGCGCGACACTTACCTGTCCGGGCTCGGCTACCTTCAGAAGTACAATGAACTGCCGCCTCACGTCCAGTCCGCCATCCTGGAGCACGAGATAGTTGAGGGTGCACCGGAATTTACACTCTACATGACGGCGGGCAGGCCGATAAAAGAGAACAAACAGGTGTCCATGAAGGGAGAAACCAGGACACTCTTCTATCTCCGGTGCTCAAAGGATTCCGGAGCCAACGCCGGAAAGTTCGTACCGGAGTCCGGCATGTGCGTAGCACGCATGTCCTCTGCCTTCAAGACCGCGCTGCTGCCTGCGCTGGGGAGCTCGCCGCGAGACCCCCTGCTTGCCGAGGCCCAGAACTATATGGTCACAGTCAAGGCTGGCAAGATTGCTTCAGTATTGATCGTGACCGAACTTCCGCGATAGTATCAAGCGGGCGAAGGGGTGTCCGATCTTATAGCTTGCAGAGTCAAAACACGCACGATTGTCTCAAGTCGGGCGGTCGGGTAGAACGAAGTGAAACCCGCCGATGATTCTAACAAGGCGGGTACACAGCGTCGCGCCAGAAGGCGGCGCGTGACCCGCGCGTTAGGCGAAACGGCGGCAAAAAACAAAATCGGCCGAGGAGGGTTGTCATGGAGAACCAGCCCATTTTCTCGCCCCGTTCCTGGTGAAAGAGGTCCGAGACGAGGGCCATGCCGATGGGGATGAAAATGGCCGTTGCCA
>JANONA010000156.1:0-2188 GCA_031420575.1 Nitrospirota bacterium
AGGAAGACGGCACAGGTGGAACAGTCCACATCATTGCGGCACCGGGTTGTTTCCCAGCACGGCTTGCTCTTATCGGTAAATGCCGTGCAGACCACGCGCTGCTCATCGGGACAGTCCCTGATCTCCCAGCAGGGCGCGTAGTCAAGGAGCTTCTTGATCCCCTCGATGCTGATCTTTTTGGCGTGGATCAGTTCGCGGATACAGCGCAGCCACTTGATGTCGTTTTCCGTATAGAGCCGATTCCGGCGCTCCCGTGCAGGGAGGATCAGACCGTACTTCTCGTAGAGACGCAGCGTCTGCGCCGTGGTCCCGACCAGCCTTGCCGCAACGCCCATGGTGTAGAGCGGCGCATCCTTGTCTTTGAGCAGATCCAGACTATCGGCAACCATACGCTTGTTTCTTCCCCCGGGTTTCTACCGTGGTATAAGGATCGTCATCTTGTCCATAATAAGCAGCACACCCATGATGATCAGGATGACGCCGCTTGTTATCTTGATGGCCTTGAAATGTCTTTTCAGCTTGCTGAACGAGGACAGGAACGCGCTGATCGCGAGCGCTGAAAGAACGAAAGGGATGCCGATGCCGAGCGAATACAGCATGAGCAGCGCCATGCCGCTGCCCAGGGTTTCACTCGTCATGGCCAGCGTCAGCACCGAGCCGAGAAAGGGGCCGGTGCAGGGGGTCCAGCCCGCAGCGAAGATCATGCCGACGACGAGCGTGCCCACGTAACCGGCGGGCCGCGTCTTGAGCCGGAGTTTCGCCTCTTGCTGGAGAAAGGGAATGTTCACCACATCCATGACAAAAACGCCCATGATAATGATCAGCACGCCGCCGACGATCCGGATGATATCCAGGTGCTGTGACAGAATGCTGCCCGCGAGACTCGCCGTGGCGCCGAGGAGAACAAAGATGATGGAGAACCCCGCGACAAAGGCAAGCGAATGGAGCAGCGTGATGTTCATGTTCTTTGCGCGCGATTCGCGGCCCGTCAGCTCGTCATAACTTATCCCGGTGATATACGAAACATACGATGGAATAAGGGGGAGAATGCAGGGTGATGCAAATGAGATAAGGCCCATAACCAGCGAGTACAGCAGAGCGTACGGCGTTAATCCGTGAGAAAGGTCCATGATAGAGAGGTCTCCCTTAAAGGTGAAATACATAATACCAAAGCCTGATAAATAGAGTCAAGGAAAACTTTTGGTAAAAGAGCCTCTTGCAAAAGTCCCCTTTTGTGTCATTCCGAACGAAGTGAGGAATCTTTCAGTGTAATAAAAATGTAACTACTCAGGTCAGTTACTTCGCTTCGTCACAAGGAGCGCAGGGAATATCGATTTTCCCGTCATCATCAGCGATCGCGGCGCTTCCGCTTCGCCCGCACCGTCTGGATGTTCTGATAACCGACACGGGAAAGGGCAGTCGCGCTCTTGTTGCGCCGGCGCTCAGCAACCGACCTGAGTAGTTACATAAAAACAAGGATTTCTCCCGCTGGTCGAAATGACAAGACTGCGTTTCTTAGACTTTTGCAAGAGGCTCAAAAGTTTTTTATTGACAAAAAACCGCAATTTCACTATGATTTTTCTCCACACTCCACATAAAAATAATCCAGGAGGACATTGTCAATGTACATTGATCAACCAATACGCGACTTTATGGACAAACTGGCGAGTAAATCTCCCGAGCCGGGAGGCGGCAGCGTGGCAGCCCTTACCGGCGCGCTCGGCGCGGCATTAGTGAGCATGGTTGCGAACCTCACCATCGGCAAGGAAAAATACAAAGACGTCCAACCGCGGATCGAACAACTGCTCAAGGAATCGGAAAAGCTCCGGGCCGAGATGCAGGACCTGATCCAGAAAGACGCCGAGGCTTACGGAGCGCTCTCCGCGGTATACAAGATGCCCAGGAACACGGATGAGGAAAAAGCGGCCCGCGCCGCAAAGATGCAGGAGGCGCTCAGGAAGGCCTGCCAGGTTCCATTCGATATCGGGCTCAAATCTCTCGAGGTCGCCAAACTTGCGGAGCGGGCGGCTGATATCGGCAACGTCGGAGCGGTAAGCGACGCGGGCGTGGCTGTGCTCCTCGCGCAGGCCTGCGCCCAAAGCGCGGCGCTCAATGTCAAGATCAACGTCAACAGCATCAAGGACGAAGCATACAACAAGGACACGTGGACCCGCATGCAGGACGTGCT
>JANONA010000157.1:0-11029 GCA_031420575.1 Nitrospirota bacterium
CGCGTGGCGAAGGCCGCGCTGCGGGAGCTTGGGGCGGACAGGCCCCAGGACGAGGAGCTTGTCGCTATCGTTGAGAATGATTCCTGCTCCGCCGATGCCGTCCAATTCATTACGGGCTGCACCTTCGGGAAGGGGAATCTCATATTCCGTGATTACGGCAAGCATGTTTACACCTTTTTTAACCGCCGCACCGGCAAGAGCGTCCGCATATCCGAGGACTACCGCGGGTTCGAAGGCGACAGCGGATTCACTGAGCTCAGGAAACGCCAGGAAGCAGGGGAGGACGTGTCCCGCGAGGCGAAGCTGTACAAGATGGAAAAGGCCGCGGCCATTTTGAATGCCGCCGAAAAAGACCTCTTCACCATTCAGCCTGTTTTATCGCCACCGCCCGCGGAAGCCGTGATCCACTCATCCCTCCGTTGCTCTCTCTGCGGCGAAAAGTTCATGGAAACCCGCGGACGTGAAAAAAACGGCAAGGTCGTCTGTATGCCCTGTTTTGAAAAAGAGTAACCATGCTGTTCGTTTGCCGGCCACGGTGAAACAGTCGCCCGTCCACCACGCACTATTTTGAGCCCGGTATTGTCCGCCTGGTCCCGGCAACTTCCTCTCTTTGAGCTACAATATTCTTGACAATAAACACCGCTGAAGTTATTATAGACAAATTCACTATCCATCAATCCAAAGCATTGCAATGATACGGACAATGTCCGCATATACAGCTCGCTCAAGACCAGGTTCCCGACAAACGGGGAGTTGTCCACGGCGCGCGCGACCCAGGTGGCGAGATACCTTCAGGAAGACGGCGGCATTAATCCGCAAAACCTGTCCGCAACCGGCTATTCCGAATATCAGCCCGTGGCGTCAAACGACAAGGAAGAAGGCAGGCGCAAGAATCGCAGGATCGAAATTGTGCTGCTTCCGCTCATGAAATAAAGGACAACGATGTTCACCGGGATTGTGGAAGAAATGGGGAGCGTGAAGGCGCTTCGGCGTGATGCGGGTGCGGCCCGTTTGACAATATCCGCATCCACGGCGCTTGGCAACACGGCGCTTGGCGACAGCATCTGCGTGAACGGCGTCTGCCTCACCGTCGTTGATATGAATACGAGCGAGTTTTCAGCCGACGTTGCGGTGGAAACGCTGAAGGTCACGAACCTCGGCGACCTGAAGATCGGCGCAAAGGTGAACCTCGAACGGGCGCTCCAGTTGTCAGCGAGGCTCGGAGGACACTTCGTGAGTGGTCACGTTGACGCGGTGGGTCGCATCCGGGAAAAGCGTAATGAGGGCAATGGCTGGCGGATTTTCGTTGATGCGCCGGAAACCGTTCTCAGGTACGTAATAAAAAAAGGCTCGATCGCGATCGACGGCGTCAGTCTTACGGTTGCCGATGTCGATAAAACCGGTTTTTCTCTCGCGATGATACCCCATACGGCGAAACTCACGACGCTGGGATCCAAGTCCGCGGGCGACAGCGTGAATCTGGAAGCGGATATTATCGGAAAATACGTTGAACGGCTTCTGTCCGGAAAGACGGAAGGCGGAGTGAGCATGGAGCTGTTGAGAAAAACAGGATTTGCTTAGAAGGCGGGGGTCGGGGGTCGGGAGTAGGGTCAAGCAAAAACCAGTACTCTGTACTCTGAACTCAGTACTCTGAACCCTGTACTCTGTACTCTGTACCCTGTACCCTGTACTGAGGTGATTTTCAATGAAGTTCAACACAATCGAAGAAGCCGTTGAAGACATTAAAAAGGGAAAGATGGTCATCCTCGTGGATGATGAGGACCGGGAGAATGAGGGCGATCTGACCATGGCCGCGGATAAGGTGACGCCGGAGGCCATTAATTTCATGGCCAAGCACGGCAGGGGGCTCATTTGCCTGTCTCTTACTCCGGAGCGCGTGGATTATCTCCAGCTTCCCATGATGACCCGGGACAATACCTCTTCATTCGGCACCGCGTTTACCGTCTCCATTGAAGCGAGAAAAGGCGTTACCACCGGCATTTCAGCGGCGGACAGGGCCACCACCATAAAGACCGCGATTGATCCGAAATCGAGGCCTGAAGACCTGGCAAGGCCTGGGCATGTGTTTCCGCTTAGGGCCAAACAGGGCGGCGTTCTGCATCGGGCCGGTCAGACGGAAGGCTCTGTTGATCTTGCGAGGCTTGCGGGGCTGTATCCCGCCGGGGTCATCTGCGAGATCATGAACGATGACGGGACCATGTCCCGCGTACCGCAACTCATGGAATTCGCCAAAAAATTCCATCTCAAGATCGTCACCGTCAAGGACCTTATCGCGTACCGCATGAATAAGGAGTCTCTTGTCAAGAGGGCCGCGGTGACGAAGCTGCCTACCCGTTACGGCGGTGAGTTTACGGCTATTCTTTATACCAACGACATCGATAAGATGAACCATATCGCCCTGGTGAAGGGCGATATTAAACCGGAAGAAGAGGTGCTTGTTCGGGTGCATTCCGAGTGCCTGACGGGCGACGTGTTCGGCTCACACCGTTGCGACTGCGGGGAACAGCTTCATAATGCCATGAAGATAATCGAAGAAGAAGGCAAGGGCGTGATTCTGTACATGCGCCAGGAAGGCCGCGGTATCGGCCTCGAAGGCAAGCTTAAGGCCTACGAGCTCCAGGACAAGGGCCAGGACACGGTCGAGGCGAACCTGGCCCTCGGGTTCAAGGCGGACCTCAGAGACTACGGTGTGGGCGCTCAGATCCTGCGCGACCTTGGCGTCCGCAAGATCAGACTGCTCACGAATAATCCCAAGAAGATCGTCGGCCTTGAGGGCTATGGCTTGACGGTGGTCGCGCGCATACCGATCGAGACGCACCCCCATGCGAAGAACCTTCACTATCTCAAGGTGAAGAAAAACAAGATGGGGCATATGCTGGAGAAAGTGTAAATAGTACAGAGTACAGAGTACAGAGTACAGAGTACAGAGTACAGAGTACAGAGTTCAGAGTACAGAGTACAAAGTACAGAGTACAAAGTACAGAGTACAAAGTACAGAGTTCAGAGTTCAGAGTACGGAGTTCAAAGTTCAGGGTGCGGGAGGGAAGCGATGGCAAAAATTATACAAGGTGATCTGAGCGGCAAGGGGCTCAAGTTCGGGATTGTCGCGGCGCGGTTTAATGATTTTATAACGAGCAGGCTTCTCGATGGCGCTATTGACGCTCTCCAGCGCCACGGCGTAGCGGAAAGCGATATCGAGATCCTCAAGGTCCCCGGGTCCTACGAGATTCCGTTCGCGGCCAGGATGCTTGCGCAATCGAAAAAATACAACGCCATCATCTGTCTCGGCGCGGTGATTCGCGGCGCGACGCCCCACTTCGAGTACGTGAGCGCCGAGGTGAGCAAAGGAGTGGCCTCGGTTTCGATGGAAATGGGTCTGCCGGTCATCTTCGGCGTCCTCACCACCGACACCATCGAACAGGCGATCGAGCGCGCCGGCGCCAAGAGCGGCAACAAGGGCTGGGATGCGGCGCTTTCCGCCATCGAAATGGCGAACGTCATGAAGCAGATGGCTTAGCAGCGGATGCGCACACAGGAACGGCGGTTAAACGACAGGGTATGAAGAGACGCAAGGCAAGGGAGCATGCGCTCCAGATACTGTTCCAGCTCGATATCAGAAAAGAGAAGCCTTCGGCTGCCGTTCTGAAGCATTTCTGGGCGGAATATCAACCGGACGATGAGGTCAAGGCTTTTGCCGAAGAGATCGTCAAGGGAACCTATAAGCATCTTACTGAAATTAATAAGCTGATCCACGAGTGCGCGAAGAACTGGAGCATGGACCGCATGGCCGTGGTTGACCGCAATGTGCTCAGAATAGCGGTGTATGAAATTCTCCACCGGATGGATATACCCACCAGCGTAACGATCAATGAGGCCATCGAAATCGCCAAAAAATACGGCACCGATGAATCGGGTCCGTTCGTGAACGGCATTCTGGACAGCGTTGCCAGGATGACCGGGAAGCTTGATGAAGGGAAAATAGAAACATAAAGAAGAGGCGATGGGATGTCCGGCTTGACGGTGAAGGTAATACTCCAGGACATAAAAAAACTTGAGACCGAAGCCTTGATCGTCGGTTTTTATGAGGATGTCAGGCCGCTGAAAGGCGTCGCCGGCGAACTCGACTGGCTGCTTTGCGGCTCTCTCTCCTCGCTCATTCTCACGAAGAAGCTTCGCGGTTCGCTCGGTGACGTGGCATTAGTCACCCCCCAGGGCAAGGTGCCCGCGCAAAAGATCTTCCTCGTGGGGTTGGGGCCCCGGATCGGGTTGTCCCGGTCAACGCTGCAAAGCGCGGCCAGGACCGCGGCGACCAGCGCACTCGGCGCCGGCGTCAGGTCGGCGGCGCTTGAATATATTCAACCAACTGACATGCCCACTGATACCAGCGTGTCCGCTCTCCAGGATGGGTTCTCCGAAGGCGCCGGCGGACGCAACTTTGATCTCGTATTACTTGCTTCGGACGTTGCCGCATATAATGAAATTTCCCGAGCCCTATCAACGATGCAGCCGTAAAAGATAGTTTTTTAGTACTCTGTACTTTGAACTCTGAACTTTGAACTTTGAACTTTGTACTTTGTACCCTGTACTTTGAACTCTGAACTCTGTACTTTGTACTTTGTACCCTGTACCCTGTACCCTGTACTTTGTACTCTGTACTTCAAACTCTGAACTTTTTTGAGGAGAACCTGATGATCCCTCGCTACAGCAGGCCGGAGATGACTAAGCTCTGGGAACCGGAGAACAGATACCGCGCCTGGCTCGAGGTGGAGCTCCTTGCCTGCGAGGCGAACGCCAAACTGGGGCTGATACCGGCAAAGGCGCTCGCAACCATCAGGAAAAAAGCGGACTTCAAGGTGAAACGGATCGATGCTCTTGAAAAGATCGTGAAGCACGACGTCATTGCGTTTCTTACGGCCGTTGGCGAGCAAGTCGGCCCCGATTCCCGCTACATCCATCTCGGGCTCACTTCCTCGGACGTCCTCGATACCTCGCTTGCCTCACTTATGCAACGGGCATCGGATATCATTATCAACGATATCCGTGTGGTCCTCAAGACACTGAAGAAGAAGGCCTTCCAACATAAAAAAACGGTCATGATCGGCCGGTCGCACGGCGTGCACGCGGAGCCGATCACCTTCGGCCTTAAGATGGCGCTCTGGCACGAGGAGATGCGGCGCGCTCTTGACCGCATGATACGGGCGCGGGACGTGATCAGCGTCGGCAAGGTATCGGGCGCGGTCGGAACGTTCGCGAACATCGATCCCTTTGTCGAGTCCTACGTCTGCCGCAAACTCGGCCTCAAGCCTGAACCTGTTGCGAACCAGGTGGTGCAGCGGGACCGGCATGCCGAGTTCCTCACGACGCTTGCGCTTATCGCTTCGTCCATCGAAAAATTCTCCGTCGAACTCCGCCATCTCCAGCGGACCGAGGTGCTTGAAGCGGAGGAATACTTCTCTGAAGGCCAGAAGGGTTCTTCCGCCATGCCGCATAAACGAAACCCGATCTCAGCCGAGAATCTCTCCGGGCTCGCCCGCGTCGTACGCGCGAACTCGATTGCCGCCATGGAGAATATCGCCCTGTGGCACGAGCGGGACATCAGCCACTCGTCGGTCGAACGGATCATCATTCCCGACAGCGCCATCCTCATCGATTACATGCTTTCGCGGTTTAATAATCTGATCGATAAGCTCTTCGTCTACCCGAAAAATATGCGGCGCAATATGGCGCTCTCTAAGGGACTTTTCCATTCCGAGACCGTGATGCTCGCCCTGGTGGGCAAGGGGCTCGCGCGCGAGACCGCATATTCCTACGTACAGCGGAATGCAATGAATGTCTGGAAACACGGCGGCGATTTCAACCGGCTCCTGAAGGGCGATCAGGATATTCTCAAATACCTGACCGGCAGGGAGATTGACGGCTGTTTTGACCTTTCGCGCACCTTGAAGAACGTCGATTATATTTTTAAACGGGTCTTTCCCAAGAAGAAGGTATAAGAATTATGTTCGACAAATTCCACGAAGAATGCGGCGTCTTCGGGATCTTCGGCCATCCGGATGCGGCGAATCTCACCTATCTTGGGCTCTACTCGCTTCAGCACCGCGGCCAGGAATCCGCCGGCATCGTGTCTTCCGACGGCAAGCGGCTCTACGGCGAAAAGGCCATGGGGCTTGTGGCGGACATCTTCACGGAAGATCGGATCAAGAGGCTCCCGGGACATATGGCCATCGGGCACAACCGCTATTCGACCACCGGTGACAGTGTCGCGATCAACATTCAACCCATCCTCGTGAACTTCGCGCTCGGCGGCCTCGCCCTCGCCCATAACGGCAACTTAGTGAACGCCGGTATCCTCAAAGACGAACTCGAGGCCTACGGCTCCATTTTCCAGTCCACGATGGACAGCGAGGTAATCATCCACCTCATTGCCCAGTCGCGCATGGCCACGCTGCACGACCGGATCATCGACGCCCTCAGCCATGTCCAGGGCGCTTACAGCCTGCTCATTATCACTGAAGATGAACTTATTGCGGTCCGCGACCCGAATGGGTTCAGGCCGTTCTCTCTTGCCGAGCTTGATGGCTGTTACGCGGTCGCTTCCGAGACCTGTGCCTTCGACCTGATCGAGGCCACGTACATCCGCGATATCGCTCCCGGCGAAATGGTCGTCATCAACAGCACGGGCATCCATTCGTCATTCCCCTTCAAGCCCGCGGAGCCGTCCCACTGTATTTTCGAATTCATCTACTTTGCAAGGCCCGACAGCATGGTTTTCGGTCAGAACGTGTATACCATCCGGAAGAATTTCGGCAGACAGCTCGCTCGCGAGACCGGTATCGAGGCCGACGTCGTGATCCCGGTCCCTGATTCCGGCGTGCCCGCCGCCCTGGGATACGCCGAAGAGGCGGGGATCCCCTTTGATACCGGTCTGATCAGGAACCATTACGTAGGCCGCACGTTCATTGAGCCGCGCCAGACCATCAGGCACTTCGGCGTCAAGATCAAGCTCAATCCGGTCAAGGACGCGCTCAAAGGCAAACGCGTGGTTGTGGTGGATGATTCCATCGTGCGCGGCACCACGAGCAAGAAGATCATCAAGATGATCAGGAACGCGGGCGCGTCCGAGATCCATATGCGTATCAGTTCACCGCCGACCACCTACCCCTGTTTTTACGGCATTGACACTCCAACGAGGCAGGAACTTATCGCTTCATCGCACAGTATCGAGGAAATCAGGAAGTACATCACCGCGGACACGATAGGATATATCAGCATGGACGGTATCCAGAAGGTGGTGCCGCTTCGCATGAATTACTGCTCCGCCTGTTTCGACGGAGCGTATCCCGTGCCGTTTCCCGGCGAGAAGATGCTGCAGATGGGATTGTTCGACAAAGAGTGAACGATTGAGGAATGGAAAAACGCCTGCCAAACCGAAGAATCAATCACGTTGTGATGGTTGTGGGTTGTGATGAAGAGAGAAAGAATGGTGCCGAGGCGCAGAATTGAACTGCGGACACGAGGCTTTTCAGGCCTCTGCTCTACCAACTGAGCTACCTCGGCGAGTTTTGAAACAACACAAACTCACTCAATAGGACGTTAAAATAACAGAGTGGGTGGTTGATTGTCAAGCGGTTTTTCCTTTTGACGGTGAAATTCAGAAAATTTCAGTTCTCTCTGACGCAGCTTCACAAGGTTTGTGTTTTGTGGTTCGGCCTGAGTAGTTCCGTAAAGTATTGCCTTGACTTTAGACGCCGGTATTTGGTAAAATTTCCCGTATCATTTTGATATGACAAGCAAATTCCATGAATAAAGAGATTTCCGAAATAGCCAGGTTAGCGGATCGTATTTCGAAAGACCCCAAGTCAAAACTTTTTGTTCCGCTTGCGGAAGAGTACAAAAAGGCCGGGGACCTTGAGATGGCTATCCAGGTGCTTTTGGAGGGGCTCGAAAATAATCCCGGCTATGTAACCGCGCGGGCATTTCTTGGTAAGCTTCTGCTTGCAAAGGGAGATTTGGGTAGTGCGCAAAAGGAATTTGAAGAGGTCGTAAAGACCATACCGGACAACCTTATGGCCCGGAGAAAACTGGGCGATCTTCTCATTCTTCAGAACAGGCCGCATGATGCGCTTACGCATTATAGAATCGCGCTCTCCCTCAACCCCGGTGACGGGGAGTTTGCTTCCTTGATTTCAGATGTCGAGGCAGGCAGGGACGTCAGATCAAAAATTCAACCGTCAAAGGCGCAATCATCCGCTGAGCAGGCAGTCAAGCAGGAGCCGTCTGCAGCCGCGCGCGAACCGGCGCCGGCGTCCATTCCTCCCCATGCATCGAAAGTTGAACCGGTAACCCAGGTTGAAATTCCCGTTGCTGCTCAGGCTGCGGCGCCGCTGCCGTTTGCGGAGGCTGCACCGGCATCGCCGATGACGGAAACAGAAGAGCCGGAAGAGGTTCTTATCGTGGAGCCGCTGGAGTCGGAGGCGTTCAAAGAGCTGGATGTGGAAACAACACCTCCGGGTGTATTTGAAGAAACAGCCGTGGAGGAGCTCTTTGAACTCGAGACCGTAGAAGAGGTTTCTGAAAAGGCTCTGGAAAAAACGCTCGAAGACGTTTTGGGAAAATCCGATGACTTCACGACTGATACGCTTGCGGAGCTCTATATTGCCCAGGGTTTCCACGAAAAGGCCGTTGAAATATACGAACGGATGCTGGTTGATAAGCCCGACAGCCGGGGGTTGAAGGACAAGCTGGCAGGGGTGAGGGCTACGGCTGCCCGCAGCGCCGCTCCAGCAGCGGAAGAAAAAAAAGAACCGGACATTTTCGCTGAACAAGAAGCGAGGGAATATCTTTCTTCCGCCGCAGCCGGTGCTGGTACCGTCGAGCCATCGGTCTTTGATGAGCCGAGTGAATTCCGGCCGCGCGAGGAGATGGAAACAGGGGGCTTTCAGCCGGAGGCCTTTGCTGAAGCCAGGGAATATGTCCCGCCGGTTGAACCGGAAGAACAACCGACCGCGGGGGGGGAGGCAGGGTTTGACGCATTGGCGCCCACTCCTGTCTATGAGCGCACCCGGACAAGGCCGCGGGATACTGATTTCGAACCACGGGAATATGTTCCAGCGAAAACAGTGTTGGAGCCTTTTGAGCCGACAGCCGCAAAAGGAAAACCCGCACAGAAACCCTCTGCCTCCGGGCGCAAGCAAACGATTACTCGTCTGGAAGCGTGGCTCACAAATATCAAGAAGGAGAACTAAATGCCCTTTTCCGATATTCTGAAAGAAGTAGTCAATGGCACGGAAGGGGCGCTCGGCGCTCTGATCGTGGGGCTTGACGGCATTCCCGTTGAAGAGTACACGGTGAACAGCGATATTGACCTCCTGTCCATGACTGTTGAATACTCGTCGCTGCTCAAGGAAATCGAGAAAGGATCCCAGGCTGCGCAGATGGGATCCACAAAGGAAGTGACAGTCCTCGCGGAAAAGGCCATGATCATGCTGCGCAGGCTCAACGATGAGTATTTTTTTGTTTTGGTCATCAAGCCTGAGGGGAATTTCGGCAAGGGGAGGTTTCTCCTTCGGATGTCGGTGCCCACGCTGCTCAAGGAGTTCTGAGAAGAGGGTCTTTCTTTGTAACTACTCAGGTCAGTTACTTCGCTTCGTCGCAAGGAGCGCCGGGAATAGCGTTTTTCCCGTCATCATCAGCGGTCGCGGCGCTTTCGCTTCGCCCGCGCCGTCTGGATGTTCTGATAACCGACACGGGAAAGGGTAATCGCGCTCTTGTTGCGCCGGCGCTCAGCAACCGACCTGAGTAGTTACCTTTCTTTTCCGCTTGTAACAGATACTGCCTCAGGCAGTTTTTTATTTTGTACGGGGAAACTATGAAAATTCCGGTCATTCACGGGCCCAACCTGAACCTCCTCGGTAAGCGCGAGCCGGACAGTTACGGCGCCTTCACGCTCGACGATATCAATAACCGAAAATGACCGGGTGTCCGGAAAAGGAGCGTATCGCCAGGCTCAGGCAGCTCATGCGCGAGAACGGCATCGAGTCGCTTCTCGTGACCCGGCGCGAAGACGTGCGCTATCTGAGCGGCTTTACCGGTTCGTCCGGTTCCTTGCTGCTTGCTTCCGGCAGGCCGTGCCTGATCACTGATTTCCGATACAAACTGCGGGCCCACAAGGAAACCATCGGCATCACGATCCTGATTCAAAAGAAAGATCCTATCTCGGCCCTCCGGGATGCTGCAGCGCGTATGGATGTGGAGACGCTCTGGTTTGACGAGTCAGCCCTCACCGTCGAAGGACTCAAAAATTTAAAAAAACAGGGGCTCAGGCTCAAGGGACACCGTGGCTTAGTTAAGACACTCAGGCAACGGAAAGACAAATGGGAACTTGCGAATATTCGCACGGCAATCAGCCGGGCCGAGCAATCGTTCCGGGAATTAAGGACCGCTATCAAGCCGGGCGCCACGGAACGGGAACTCGGGTTGAAGCTCGAATATCTGATGAGGGAAAAAGGCGCCCGCAAGGCGGCCTTTGACGTCATTGTGGCTTCCGGCGGCAACGGGGCCATGCCGCATGCCGTTGCCACAAACCGCCGCATTAAAAAGGGAGATCTGGTGATCTTCGATTTCGGCGCCGAGGCGAACGGCTATTACAGTGATATGACGCGTACCTTGTGCGTGGGGCGTCCCTCGCCAAGACAACGGGAAATCCACGAGCTTGTTCTGCAGGCCCAGTCAGCGGCGATTCGGAGTGTTCTCGTCGGCGTCACCTGCAAGTCCGTTGATGACGCCGCGCGGGTGGTCATCAAAAAAGCCGGGCATGGCAAGCATTTCGGCCATGGCGTTGGTCACGGCATCGGGCTCATGGTCCATGAAGGTCCATCGCTTTCGCCCCTGTCAAAAGAGAGGGTTGAAGAGAACATGGTCTTCACGATCGAGCCTGGTGTGTATATCCCCGGCTGGGGCGGGGTCCGGATCGAGGACATGGTCCAGGTGACGGAAGCCGGCGCCAAAG
>JANONA010000158.1:0-5174 GCA_031420575.1 Nitrospirota bacterium
CAGCGGGAGAAATCCTTGTTTTTATTACACTGAAAGATTCCTCACTTCGTTCGGAATGACACAAAAGGGGACTTTTGCAAGAGGCTCTTTTGAATTAGTCTTTTTCACCTGACCCCTAACCTCTAACCCCTGATTTTCTCATCTATCGCCTTATTGGCCAGTGCATCCGCTTCCTTGTTCATTGCCCGTGGTATGTATTGTACCTCAACGCTGCCGATCTTTGCAATCAGTTCTTTGGCCCTGGCATGCAGCGGTTTCAGCCCTTCGTTCTTCACTCTGTATTGGCCGTTAATCTGCTTGACGAGAAGCTCGGAATCCGCGAACAGCTTGACGCTCGACGCACCGAGTTGCACAGCCCGTTCCAGTCCGGTGATTGCGGCGGTATATTCGGCGATATTATTTGTTGTCGTCCCCAGATACCGCGCGATCCTTTCCAGGGGTTTGCCGTCCTGCATGATGAACACGCCCGCCCCGGCCTCGCCGGGGTTGTTGCGCGATGCGCCGTCGCTGTATACGGTAAGTTCTCCCCTTGTTGCTTTATTCACGTTATCCCCTTTGCGCCATTCATGGTCAGGTGTTTTTTTGTACGATTAGTTCTTTATAATACAAAATGCGGCTGCAGTTCGGGCAGGTGATGATGCTCGCGTTTTTCTTGACGTTCACGTACACCTGGGGCGGGATACTCATGTAGCAACCGGAACAGGACTCCCCGCGCGTCTCCGCGATGGCGAGGCCCGCCTTGGTGCCGAGCAGTTTCTGATACTGTGAGAGCGCCGGCTTTGGTATGCGGGCAATCGCTTTCCGCCGGCCCTCCTCCGTTGCTTTCAATTCCTCCTCGAGCTTCGCAAAAGCCGCTTCATGCTGTTTCCGCTCGGCCTCGATCTCGGCCGCTTCTTCCTTCGCCCGCTGCTCGGCCGCGGTTATTTGTCCCGAGGCAACATCTATTTTCTCCATCAGCCCGAGGATGTCGTCTTCGATCGCTTTATTCTCCTGCTCCGCGGCCTCGATCTCCTTGAGCAGCGCCTGGTACTCCTTATTATTCTTGATCTCGGAGGAGTGTGCCTTAAGCTTCCCGGCCTTCTGGACGCCGGCCTCAAGGTCCGTGTCCCGGTCGCGTTTGCTCTTCTGCGCCGTCAGGAGCGCCTCTTTCACCTTGTCTACCGTATCGTTCATGGCGACGCGCCTGCGCTCGAGTGTCGCCAGGGTCTCGGGTAAGCGGTTTTTATGCTCGTTCTGTGTCCGTATCTTCGCGTCGATTTCCTGAAGCTGTATGAGCAAGCTGAGTTGTTCTTCCATTCCGCCTCCATAAATAAAAAATGCGCCCTGGAGGCGCATTTTTTTGATTTACTGTCCGGTCTTCTTCCGATCAACAGTGATACAATACGGTGTATTCGCGATACCGGACATCTGCAGTGTTCCCTTCAATTCGGATAGGTTGGTGGGCCCACCAGGGCTCGAACCTGGGACCAACCGGTTATGAGCCGGTAGCTCTACCAACTGAGCTATGGGCCCTGCTTATACTGCAAATTTCAACTATCAATAGCCAAACAGTTTGGAGTTTCGAATCTGGCTATTGGAATTTATTTGATTGTTGGCGCTTGGGTTTTGCCGCGCGCCGATTCCCTATAATGTCAGAACCGAGCCAAAATGTCAAGGGGGCTATTCCATGAAGCTCTTCAGTTGCTTGCTCCTGCTCGGGTGGCGCAGTTTTCTGAGCGCCTTGGCCTCGATCTGGCGAATGCGTTCGCGGGTCACGTCGAATTCCTGGCCCACTTCCTCGAGCGTATGGTCCGTATGCTCGCCGATGCCGAACCGCCAGCGGAGCACCTTTTCCTCCCGTTCAGTCAGGGTGTTCAGCACCTTGCGGACCTGCAGGTGGAGGTTCTTGCGGATCGCCGACTCCAGGGGCGACGCGACCTTCTTGTCCTCAATGAAGTCTCCCAGATGGCTGTCCTCTTCCTCGCCGATAGGCGTTTCGAGCGAGATGGGCTCCTTCGCGATCTTCATGATCTTGCGGACCTTATCAACCGGCAGCTTCATGGATGCCGCGACCTCCTCGGTGGTTGGTTCGCGGCCGAGGTCCTGCACTAAGCCGCGAGAGGTGCGGATCAGCTTGTTCATGGTCTCGATCATGTGCACGGGAATGCGGATGGTGCGCGCCTGATCGGCGATCGCCCGGGTAATCGCCTGCCGGATCCACCACGTGGCGTAGGTGCTGAACTTGTAGCCCCGCTGCCACTCGAATTTGTCCACGGCCTTCATGAGGCCGATATTGCCTTCCTGAATAAGGTCGAGGAACTGGAGTCCCCGGTTGGTGTACTTCTTGGCGATCGAGACGACTAACCGCAGGTTGGCCTCCACTAATTCGCTCTTGGCGTACTTGGCCCGCTCCTCCGCCCGCTCATAGGCGCGGAGCTCCTTTTTAAGGTCGTCGGCCGTGACGCCGCTGTCCTCCTCGATCTTCTTCACCCGCTTGACCGCGTTCCGGTGCGTCTTTTCCAGACCGAGGAGCGCATCCTGCTTCATCTCGAGCCTGCGCGCGGCGTTCTTGAGCTCGCGCTCCCCCTGCCGCATCTTCTTGAACACGTCCTTGACGCCGGCGAGGTCCAATCCCGTCTTCCGCTCGATACCGTGAATTTCGCGCTCCGACAGGTGTATATCATTCACGAACTCCCGGAGCTTCATGATCAGCCGGTCCGTCTGGCGGCAGTGGATATTCAGCGCCTCTAATTTGGCGAACAGGGCGTGCCTCGTCGTCTGAAGCTTCTCCCGAAGCCCCTTCTTCCGGGAATCGCTGACACGGCTGCCGGACACGTGGTTGATAAGGGCATTCATCTCTTTGCTGTGCTTGTCGATCTCGCCGATGAGCTTGATCACCCGGGCATGGAGTTCTTCCTCGTTCTGGCTCTGAAGCTCTTCCAGCTCATCATCCCCGGCATGCACGAGCTCGTGGATGCTGATCTTCCCTTTTCGCAGCTTGTCGCCCATATCACGCACGTCCTGGAGCGAGAACGGCAGGCTGTAGAGGATCTGGGCGGCCTCGCGCTTGCCCTCCTCGATCCGCTTCGCAATCGACACCTCTCCTTCTTTTGACAGGAGCGGCACCGTGCCCATCTCCTTGAGGTAGAGACGAACGGGATCATCGGTTTTGCCGACGCCGACCTCCACTTCCTCTTCTTCGGCTTCCTCCTCCTCCGTATCCTCGGGGCCCGCATCATCCGGCTCGATACCTTCTTCCCGTTCCTCATCCGCCGGCTGGCGCGCCTTGCCGTCATGCCGCGACTCCGCCATATCGACATCCATGTCGCCGTCGCCGAACAGGGAAATAACGCTGTCTAACTGTTCCGTTGAGATGTCTTCGTGAGGGCTCGCGTCGCCTGTCTCCTCAAAGGGCGCGTAGTTTCGCTCTTTGCCCGTGGTATTCGATTTTTTTGGATCTCCCGCCTTGCCCTGCTTTACCATACTATGGCGCTCCTTTGTGCGATACCGCGGAATCTCTCAATCGCAAATAGCTTACATGAACCTGTCTTACATGCCGGGAACCCGCCTGCCATGGAGCCGGCCCGGTCTCTTGCCGAGTTCGCTCTGCTCTTCGGTTAATCGCGCTATCGTAGCCGAGTCGCTCCGTGCCTCTGCGTCCTGCATTGCTTTAATCAGCAACTTCATCTTCTTTTCAGGACCTTGCTGCTTGATAAAATCAACGCAATCCTGACAAGACCTTACCTGGTCCTCGTCTACCCTCTCGAGCACTGAATAATGGGAAATCAGATTTTTGAGTTCCTCGTCCCCATCCCGGAGCACGGCGCCGACATCGAACCTGCCCTGCTCATCGAGTGTATCAAAAATTCGCTTCGCCGCGCGCTGGAACAGCGGGTCGGTAAAATCCTCCGGCTTCACCTGGTCCTTCAAGCTCAACGCAATCGCCGCATCCTTGAGCATCAAATGAATCAGGGTCTCTTCAGCCCTGGGCCGATGCCCCCGCGGTGCAGCCGAAGCTTTTTCCTCTATTGGATGATGTGCCGGGCCTTTTGCCTGCTTCGGCATTTCCTGTCTCAGCACGGTCTCGTCCAGGTCCAGGGCCTCGGCTGTCCGCTTCAGATAGTGGTCCCGCTCGATGCCGCTCTGAAGCTTGGCGATGAACCCGAGCATCTCGCCGGCCTTTTCCACCTTTTCGTCGATCGAAACAGCCTGCCCGCCCTTCACCACCTGGCCGAGCACGAAATCCATGAACTTCTCCGACTTCCTGAGACAGGAGGCAAAAGCCTCGTAGCCTTTCTTCTTCAGGAACGTGTCCGGGTCATCGCCATCAGGAAGCGAGACGACGTTCACCTTCATTCCGCTCGACACAAACAGGTCGAGGCCCCGCAGAGCCGCCTTCACCCCCGCCGGATCGGGATCAAAGATAAGCACTAAGTTCTGCGCGAACCGCCGCATGAGCCGGAGATGCCCCTCGGTGAGCGCCGTGCCGAGCGTGGCCACCGCGTTCCGCGCCCCATGCTGGTGGCACGCAAGGGCGTCGAGATATCCCTCGACAATGATGAAATACTTCTGTTTCCGCGCCGGCTCCTTGGCTTTCTCCAAACAATAGAGCACATTGCTTTTGCTGTAGAGCGGCGTCTCCGGCGAGTTCAGGTACTTGGGCAGCGAATCATCCATCACCCTGCCGCCGAAGGCAATCACGTTTCCGGCAATATCGCGGATCGGGAAAATGATCCTGCCCCGGAACCGGTCGTAGTACCCCTCGCCCTCGCTTCGCTTCACGATAAGCCCGGCCTTTTCCATCAGGCTGTGGGAGTAGTCTTTCTGTTTTAAATGCCGGAGCAGGCCGTCCCACTCGGCCCTGGCATAGCCAAGCGAAAAATCCTGAACAACGGAATCGCTTACGCCTCTCTGCTTCAAATAGGCCCGGGCCGCATTGCCCGCGGGCCCTTCGAGTTCTTTCCGGAAGTAGTCCGCGGCGTCGGCTATGATCGTAAGAAGCGCCTTCCGTTCGTCCTCGTTCCGCTTCTCTTCCCTTCGGGACCCGCTGTCGGCGGGAAGCGTTATCCCCGCCTTGTTTGCCAGGCTCTTTACCGCCTCGGGAAAGTTCAGCCCCTCCTGCAGTTCGAGAAACTTGAACGCGTCGCCGCCCACGCCGCACCCGAAACAATGGAATATCCGCTTGTCCGGGTTCA
>JANONA010000159.1:0-3514 GCA_031420575.1 Nitrospirota bacterium
CTCTCCCCGAATATCGCCGCACCCACCCTTACCATCGTGGCGCCTTCTTCGATGGCCACCTCAAAATCCCCGCTCATGCCCATGGACAATTCGTTCATGGCCGCGTTTGGAATATTCTCCTTCGCGATGCTCTCCGTTAGTTCTCGCAGCACGCGAAAATAAGGTCTTGAGTCTTCGGGATTCTCCGAGAACGGCGGAATGGTCATCAGGCCCTGAATGGAGATATTTTTTAGTTTAGCTACATCCCTCACTAATGCCGGAGAGTTTTTTACCGCCATACCAGCCTTGCTCGCCTCTCCCGCAATGTTCACCTCGATCAGAACGTTCTGGACCTTTCCAATCTTCGCTGCCTGCTTATCGAGCTCCTTCGCGAGTTCAAGGTTGTCCACCGAATGGATAAGGCCAAAGAGTTTCACCGCGTATTTTGCCTTGTTCGTTTGCAGATGACCGATCAAATCCCAGCTCGCGATGGCGCCGAGCTTCTCGATCTTTTCCTTCGCTTCCCGCACACGGTTCTCGCCGAGAACTACGGCTCCCGCCGCCACTGCCTCGCGAATCCTCTCGACGTCGACGGTCTTGGTCACGACCACAAGCCTGACGGACGCCGGATCGCGGCCTGCCCGCTTCGCGGCGGATGCGATCCTGTTCATCACCGTCTTGAAGTTGTCCGCAATTGACATGGAAACCTGTTCGCCTTCACGGTTTTATCATTATCACCGACAGCATCCTGCCGGTCCTGCCCTCGGCGCGGAATGAATAGAACAGGTCCCCCCTGCACGACGTGCAGAGGCCGAGCATATGCACGTTCCGTTCAGCCAGGCCGAGCTGCATCAGCTCCAGCTTGTTCGCCTTTACCAGATCCAGACTCCAGTGGTCGTTCTTGCGCGGAGTTGCGACCTCTTTCCAGAACGAGAAGGCTTCCCGCACCGGTCCCATCACCGGCTCGTCAACTTCATAGCACTCAGGCCCGATGGCCGGACCGATCGCGGCGATCATCCGCGTTGGTTCTGATCCGAACTCTTCGTACATCCGGTGAACGGCTTTCTGGACGATCTTCTTTACCGTGCTCCTCCAGCCCGCATGCACAGCGGCCACGGCGGGCTTCACCGGATCGAACAGCAGGACCGGTACGCAGTCAGCGGTCTCTACACCGATGGCGATTCCCGGCACAGCGGTGATCATGGCATCGGCCTGAACGGTCCGAACGTCCCGGACGTTCAGGTCATCCACGGTGATAATGTTTTCACCATGCGCCTGGTTCACGGTCACCACCCTGTCCATACGGATTCCAAACGAACGTGCCACCGCTTTCCAATCCTCCGGCTGCTTGATGCCGTTGTTCCGCGCGCCCAGTCCGCCATGCCGCGTGGTAAACGCATGGATTATCCCGGTTGCCTTGTCAAACGCGGGGAGCGTAAGGAATTCACCATCCCCGGCATTGCCGGCAATGGAGCTTTTCTTATAAAGATGTGGTTTACGTGTATTCATCCGACGAATGAAGAACCGCGTTACGAACATACCCCGCAGGTTCTGCACGAGCCAACCCTGCAAGGCGGCGTGAATGTGCCTTCGAGCGCCCGCTGATATTCGTTCATAAGATATTCCTTTCTCACCCCGATGTCAATAAAATCCCAGGGCAAGCGCTCGTTGAACCCGCGCCGCCGGTACACATAAAAATCCGTGTTGATCGCCGTTGTTTTCGCCGCCTTTTTCCAGTTTTCACCGTTCTCATGGGCGGCCCGGATCAGTTTTCCGATCCTGCGGTCCCCGCGTGCCAGCAGCGCCTGGGTGTACGCCCGCTTCGGAAGGTCATGAATGATATTCATGTTCCCGATCTTCCTTACCCCCTTTTCAAGAGAGCGCAGCTTTTTGTTCAAGCTCTCGATTGATTCCATCGGTTCCCACTGGAACGGCGTGAACGGCTTCGGGACAAAGGCGTTCACCGAGAGCGTGATCCCGCCGATCCTGCCGAGAGGCCGGGCATGTTTGAGCTGGACCTCATGCACGCGAAGGGCGAGCGTGACGATCGCGTCCACATCGTCCTGAGTTTCCGTAGGCAGGCCGATGATGAAGTAGAGTTTCAGATTCGGAATACCGCGGCTAAAAACCATATCCGCGGCGCGCGCGATATCCGCTTCGGTGATTCCTTTATTGATGACGTTGCGGAGCCGCTCGGAACCGGCCTCAGGGGCGATCGAAATGGTTTTTTGGCCGCTCCGCGCGAGCCGTTCGATCAACGCCTCACTGACCGAATCCGCGCGGAGCGATGAGATTGAAATGCCCCCCTCGATCGCGGCACAGAGCTCGTCGATGTCGGGATAATCCGACAAGGCCGCGCCCACGAGCCCGATCTTGCCGCAGAGCTCGTCCGCCTTGCGTGCCTGCTCGCCGGCTTTTTCGATGTTCAAGGCGCGGGGAGGGAGGTACAGGTAGCCTGCCATGCAGAACCGGCAGTGTCTGCCGCATCCGCGGGTGAGCTCCGACAGATACCGGTCGCTGAACTCGGTATTCGGGGTGAGGATGACGCTCGCCGCCGGCGCCTTGTCGAAGTCTTTGACCGTCCGCTTGACAATGCGGTCAGGAGCGGCGGACTCAAGGTTCTTTCGTTCCCTGATCGTCCCGTCTTCATGATAGGCGACCTCGTAAAACTCCGGCACGTAGACGCCGGGGAGCCCGCTTACCGCGCTGAGAAGCCCCTGCCGTCCCTTCTCTCTGCTCGCCTTGTACGCATCGATGAACTCTCCCACAACGTCTTCCCCCTCCCCCACAATCACGAGATCAACAAAATCCGTGAGCGGCTCAGGGTTGAAAAAGGAGCAAATGCCGCCGAGAATCACCAGCGGATAGTCCCCGTTCCGTTCGCGTTTGTCCGCGGGGATGCCGGAGAGACGGAGAATCTCCAGGATATTGAGATAGTCCTGTTCAAAGGAGACGGAAAAGGCCAGGATATCGAACTCTTTGACCGGACGTTTGCTCTCAAGACTGAAAAGCTTTGTTCCGCTCCTGTCGTACTCCTCGAGATCCTCTTCATCAGGCAGGAACACCCGCTCGCAGGAGGTGTCCGCGCGGCTGTTCAGGATGGAGTAAATCTGGTGCACACCGAGGTTCGACATGCCGACATGGTAGGTATTTGGATAGGCCAGCGCGAACGTTACCTCCGCGTCCCGGGCCTTCGTGATCGTCCCACGTTCAGCGGCAAGCAGGGTATCGGCCTTTTCCTTGAGCTTTCTGGACATGGAGGGATTATACTATGCCTGGACGCCGCGCGCAAAACAATTCCGAAAACATTCTTTAAAAATACACTTCGTTTGTGGTAAGATGACGGCTTATTGCGGATTTCGGATTTTTTCTCGAATTTCATTCCGCAATAAGAAAAGGGGTTTCTCATGCCGATACAAGAAGATTCAATTTTGATCACCGCCCTTCATTCCGAGGTCGAGAACCGGTTTCTCACCTATGCGCTCTCGACCATCGTGTCCCGGTCGCTCCCGGACGTGCGCGACGGACTGAAACC
>JANONA010000160.1:0-4345 GCA_031420575.1 Nitrospirota bacterium
CACCTTCTTGTCGGGCGTATAGGTGATTCTGATCGTGGCGAAGTCCGGGTAACCCGAGCGCGGGCAGAGGCAGGTGAATTCGGGATAGGAGATGTCTATGACGTAGTCCCTGTCCGGGTTGGGATTAGGCCACAGTTCGAGCGTTGCCTGTTTGATTGCCTTGGTTCCGTATTTCATAAGTGGGGATTCTACAGGATTTATCTTTTTCTGTAAAGATGAAAGTTGATGGTCTCGTAAGAAGTCCGAACGTGTCACCTCGAACGAAGAGAGAGGTTTTTCAACTGATTGAAAAACCGGGATTTCTCACTTCGTTCGAAATGACAAATCGAGCGTAGCGAAGCAATCTCGCAGTTCATAACTATTTGAAAAAACGAGATTGCGGCGTCACTTCGCTCCTCGCAATGACAGCACTGGGGACTTTTTACGAGTACGCCCCACTTCGTTATTTACGCGCGCTTATTTTTACGCTCTTCTTCACCATATCCACTACCGGCAGTGTCGGCGCTTTCTTGATCCCGTATATGGCCTCCAGGTTCATATCAGCCGGAACGGAGGCAAGCATTTTTTCCGCGATCTTCTGGTCCGCCTGGCGGTACCTGAGCCTGGCCTCGACCGTGACCACGCCCTGGGATTTCAGCGGCGCGATGCCGAAATAGACGTCCTTGTAGCCTTTCGGCGGTATGGTCTCGTGGCGCGAGAAGGCCGTGATCACCCAGGGGTCAACGGCAAAATGGAAATTGTCGCCCATGCCGTCGGAGTTGAAGACCCTCGTATCCGGCAGCAGGCTGCCGTTTTTGTCTAAGCCTCCGCTGATGATGACCTTCTTTCCCAAGGTGTCCGTTGCCGCGACCTCAAGCCACATCTCCCTGATGTTCGTGAGCGAGGTGGGAAGGTTGTGACCGGCGCGAATATTTTTTACCCTGACCTTGATTTCAGCCAGACTGCCTGCGCGATAGACCGGGAATATTTCAATATCCGCGGCCGACTGGAGCCGCTTTACGGCCATATCATACTTTTTCCTGAGATTCGCCGCCAGGTCCTTGTCGCCTGCCTTGAGAGCCGCCTCCTCCGCCAGATAGTACAGGAGATAGTTCGCGCCGTTAAAGTAGTGGCGGTATTCCTTCCGCTCCGGTTTCTGGAACGTATCCGCCGAACGGATGAATGTTTCGATCTCCACCATGTGGCAGTCCTGGCAGTGGATACCCCTCTGAGCATAGGGGCTTTTTTTCCATTCCGAGTATGTTCCCTCAATGGGAAAATGTTTTTCATAGTGAAAAATCTGATGGCATGAGGCGCACAGGTCCGCCTTCAGATGAAGCGGGGACTCCACGCACTCATGGAACCCCATGCCGCATATTTCAGATGGCGCAAAGGGCACACGCTTGACTAACTTCGGCCCCTGCGGAGTGTCCTTGCCGGGTGACAGGATGAAAGAGCCGTTTCCTGGTTCATGTGTCGGAGTCTGCCAGTGGGTTACGCCGCTTATGGAATGGCAGATATCACAGGACACCCCTGCCAGCGCCATCGGGCTCAACCCTTTGAGGCCGGGGCCCTTGATCTCGCCGGTCACCATGCCTGCCGGAGAGTGGCATCCTTCGCACTGGCGCGTGACCTCAGGCCCTACAGCCTTGAAAGCAAGGTTTAGTTCTCCCTGATAGACCGGGTCGTGAAAAGCAAGGGCATGCGCAGAGCCGGTCCACTCCTCATACTGCTTCGGATGGCACGCGGCGCAGACCTTGGGCTCCATGAACTTTGCTTCTGATTTATCCCATTTGATCAGCGAGGGGTAATAAGGATAAAACTCCCGGTCAACCTCGAAATAGCCAGGTCCGGCAAATACCGCGGCTGAAAAAACAGCCATTGCCGCAAGTGACAACGCCGACATCACGGTAAACTTTTGGATTTTCATGAGATCCTCCGCTGTGATTATTTTTTACACTCGAATCCTTTTCCAATAGCTTCCATAGGCTGGCCGCAGCAGACGAGCTCGCCGACTCCGGTGTGCGTTACGACCACTTCATTGCCGCAAATATTGCACTTGTATTTTTCGCCCATCTGGGTCATGTGTTCCTCCTTGAGTTAATTCCTTCAAAATGCGCTCTCTGCGCCGCTGCCTTTGCCAACTCATCCTGGAACATTTGCTCTTTGATGCGATGACTACTGCCGCGACACGTTAAAAACGAAACATGCTTGGCGGTTCGGCGCGTTTGCCCCGTTAGAGGCCGCGGACGCGGGCCGCGACCTGCCTCTAACGGGGTTTGGGAAACGCGCCCTACAACTTCAATAATATATCGCAGGGACCGTTCCCCGAACGGTCCTCACCATTTTGTAATGTTTTATAATTATCTTGTTGCGGTACTACTCTATGCCTTTTTGGGCAGTTCGTTGAGCGGAATGCCCAAAGCATCGGCCACGCCCTTGCCGTACGCCTGATCAGCCTTCAGGCAGTTGCCGATGTGGCGAAGCTGAATATCCCTCGGCGCCCCGCCGATGGCGCGGGCGGTATTGCCGAATAGGGCCTTCTGCTGTTCCGCATTCATCAGGCGGAAAAGCTTGCCGGGCTGGGAGTAGTAATCTTCGTCTTCGCGGTGATTCCAGTGATCCGCGGCGCCTTCCAGGCTTAAGGGTGGTTCGGCAAAATCCGGCTGCTGCTGCCATTCACCGTAGCTGTTGGGCTCGTAGCCGAGGGCGCTGCCGTGATTGCCGTCAACCCGCATGGCGCCGTCGCGGTGATAGCTGTGGAATGGGCAGCGTGCGGCATTGACCGGAATCAGGTGATGGTTCACGCCGAGCCGGTAGCGCTGGGCATCGCCGTAGGAAAACAGCCGCCCCTGAAGCATCTTGTCGGGCGAAAAACCGATTCCGGGCACGACGTTGGCGGGATTGAAGGCCGCCTGTTCCACTTCGGCAAAATAGTTCTCCGGGTTGCGGTTCAGTTCAAGGACGCCAACTTCGATCATAGGGTAATCCTTGTGGAGCCATACCTTGGTCAGGTCGAAGGGATTATAGGGATATTTCGCGGCATCCTTCTCCGGCATCACCTGGACAAACATGGTCCAGCGGGGGAAATCCTTCTTTTCGATGCTGTCGTACAGATCGCGCTGATGGCTTTCCCGTTCCTTGCCGACGAGCGCTTCCGCCTCGGCATCGCTCAGGTTTTTGATCCCCTGCTGTGTTTTGAAATGGAACTTGCACCAGTACCGTTCATTCTTCGAGTTTATGAAACTGAAGGTGTGGCTGCCGAAGCCATGCATGTGGCGGTAGGTGGCAGGAATGCCGCGGTCGCTCATGACAATGGTCACCTGGTGAAGCGCCTCGGGCAGCGAAGTCCAGAAGTCCCAGTTGTTCTTGGCGCTGCGCAGGTTGGTACGGGGATCCCGCTTGACAGCATGGTTGAGATCAGGAAACTTGAGCGGGTCGCGCAGGAAAAAGACCGGTGTGTTGTTGCCAACGAGGTCCCAGTTGCCTTCTTCGGTATAGAACTTCATGGCAAAGCCCCGGATGTCCCGCTCTGCGTCCGCCGCACCACGCTCGCCGGCCACAGTGGAAAAACGCGTGAACATTTCGGTCTTTTTCCCCACTTGGGAGAATATTTTGGCTTTGGTATAGCGGGTGATGTCGTGGGTGACGGTGAAGGCGCCATAGGCGCCCGAACCCTTGGCGTGCATGCGGCGTTCAGGGATCACCTCACGGTCAAAGTGGGCCAGCTTCTCCAGGAACCACACATCCTGCAGCAGTGCAGGTCCGCGCTTCCCGGCGGTCATGATGTTCTGGTTGTCGACCACGGGAGCGCCGGCGTTGGTGGTCAGCTTCTTTTCTTTTGACATTTGTAACCTCCTTTTAAATTAGTTTGCTCCTGGAATAAGCGTTAATGAACCGTTCCTTCTCGCTCAAAGACCTTGTAGTTGCAGAAGACGCAGGAAGTCTCATCATTCGCTGTCCATATATCCGTCTCTCCTCCGCACTTGGGGCAGGTAGTAATAAGCACATCAAGCGTCTGCGTGATTTTTTCCTGGTAAGGCGCTTTACATGGCTGCTTGCTGAATTGTATTTTCATTGGCCTTCCTCCATCCTTCTGATGAATCTGGCTAAGTCCATATTATAGACGATAATCCATCCATTGTCAGAGAGCTGCGAAAATATCCTCTGCTGACGGGTGCGCGGTGTTGCCGTCCAGCTAGGAGAGAATTGTCAGCCTCTGAGGCGTCAGCTTGAAGCGCAGGTCACAATATTTATCTATTCGTAGCGCCATTGCATAGCTTTTTTAGAATATTATCAAATTAGAATAGTTCTTGTCAAGAATTATTTATGCGGCCTGCTGGGCATCCTTCAGCCCTTGCCGGAA
>JANONA010000161.1:0-2221 GCA_031420575.1 Nitrospirota bacterium
ACTACCTCCCCGCTGCGTAACAATGCCGGTTTGTGGTATGAACAACGGGCAGGTTTTCCAACGATGCCGTGAAGTATGTTTACCCCGTTAGAGAACAAGTTCTCACGCGATCATTGAATATGGCTTCGGATCACAAGTAACGCCATGGATGACAACTGCCGGAAAGGATCGGGGTTTTCTCTAACGAGGTGAAAAGCATTGATCCCAAGGTGCTCCTGATCGATGGGAGAACCCTCGCGGAGCCTATGATTGATTATGGATTGGGGACGACTTTGATGGCGAAATATGATATAAGAAGGGTGGATTTGGATTGCTTTGAGGAAGAGTGATTTGATTTATCGTTAACATGTTCGAATGGCAACAAAATGGATGTGACCCTATGGAGTCTGCTATGGAGTCTGAAGGAATATAAACATTATAGACCTGATAATCATATGAAGGCACCCTAAGAAGTTTCGGAACGCGAAAATGTCATTATTCCTATATTTGGTTGCGTATTCCTGTCTTTCGCCTTTTCGTCTTGCTTTTTTCGACGAACTGTATTATTCTTTCACCGGTACAGGTAATTTCTTCAATGCCCCATACTTATTAAGCCTCATCTTACATAATGTCCGACAAAGAATCCCCATTCAAAGGAACGCTCAAGTCTCTCGGCCTGGTCTTCGGTGACATCGGCACGAGCCCCATCTACACGCTGACGGTGATCTTCCTCCTGACCAAACCCACGGAGGAGCATGTTCTCGGCGTTCTGTCGCTCATCGTCTGGACGCTCATCCTGCTTGTGACCGTCAAATACGCCTGGCTCGCGATGGGGCTCGGCAAGCGGGGCGAGGGCGGCATCGTGGTGCTGGCGGAACTCCTTCTCCCGTTTCTGAAAACCGGCAGGAAGGCCGCATTCGTTACCTTGCTTTCGTTCATCGGCATCTCGCTCTTTGTCGGGGACGGCGTCATCACCCCGGCCATCAGCATCCTGAGCGCCGTGGAGGGGCTGCTCCTCATACCTGGATTAGAGAGCACGGCCCGGTGGGCGCTGATCTCCATCGCGGGAATCATCGCCATTGCCCTGTTCTCATTCCAGAAGAAGGGCACCGAGAAGATCGCCGGCGCGTTCGGGCCTATCATGCTTCTCTGGTTTGTCGCGCTCCTGGTATCGGGCATTGCATCTATTATGCAAGTGCCCGTTGTGCTCAAGGCGGTGAGTCCGCACTATGGTTATCTGTTCCTGAGCGAAAACTGGATCGCGGGATTCTTCGTGCTTTCCGAGGTGATCCTGTGCGCCACGGGCGGCGAGGCTCTCTACGCGGACATGGGCCATCTTGGCAGGAAGCCCATCATCCGGGGATGGTCCTTTGTGTTTTTTGCCCTCCTGCTCAATTACCTCGGCCAGGGCGCCTTCCTCATCAGCCACCCGGATACGAAGAACGTCCTCTTTGAGATGATCTTCAGCCAGGCCAGGATCCTCTACATCCCGTTCCTGATCCTGAGCATTTTTGCCACGGTCATCGCTTCCCAGGCCATGATCAGCGCCATGTTCTCTCTCGTGTACCAGGGGATCGCGACGCGGATCATGCCTATGTTCAAGATCGATTACACCTCCGAGGAGAGGCATTCCCAGATATACATTGGGTTTGTGAACTGGTTTCTGCTCCTGTCGGTTCTTTTTATCATGGTTGAGTTCCGGGAGTCCAGCCGTCTTGCCATGGCCTACGGGCTCGCCGTCACCGGCACCATGACCGTCACCGGCATCTTCATGACCTGGATCTTTATCCACAGAAAAATGGCCGTGCGCGCGTTCATCTCCTCGGCCGTCACCGCGATTGCCGCGGTTTATTTTCTTTCAACGACCACCAAGATTCCTCACGGCGGATACTGGTCCCTCATCATCGCCGCTATCCCGTTTTCGATCATCATGCTCTACCGGATCGGCCAGCGGAAACTCTACGCGGCGCTCCAGCCGCTGCCGATCGATGTTTTCCTGCCAAGCTACAATCAGATCTACCGGAGCATGAACAAAATCAAGGGGACCGCCCTCTTCTTCGCGAGGGACGCGAAGGAAATACCGCCCTACGTGGTCCATACGATCTTCAAGAACAATATTATTTACGAGGACAATATCATCATCTCCATTGTCAAGCGCGAGGACCCATTCGGCGTCACGGGCTTCTTTAAACAAGAACTCGCCCCCGGGCTCAGGTCGTTCGAGATACAGACAGGATACATG
>JANONA010000162.1:0-3926 GCA_031420575.1 Nitrospirota bacterium
GCACTGTCCTTTCTCGTTCGTTATTTCCTGGACCTGGCCCCTTGACCTGCGGCCCCGTCATTTCCAATTCCGCAATCCGCAATGATTCTTCCAGCAGTTGCACGGGATGCGCCACTTTAATATCCGAACCGTGCCGCCTCAGTGCATCAGTTATCTGCATGCGGCAGCCGGGACAGCCGGTGGCGACCACCGAAGCGTTGCTCGCAAAAATATTCCTTACCTTGTCTTCCGCGATGCCGTCAGAGAGCCCGCGGTTGGTTATCCGCATCACCCCGCCGAACCCGCAGCAGCGGTCCGCATCCCTCATCTCCACCAGCGTAAGACCGGGGATGGCCTGAAGCAGGTCTCGTACGGTGCGCGACAGCCCCTGGCCTCTGCCGAGGTGGCACGGGTCGTGGATAGTTACGTTTTTGCGCACCGGGTTGAGCTTGATCCCGGCTATTTTGCCGGAGAGAAAATCATGGATGTCAAACACAACCGGCGTCTTCACGCCAGGCCGGAGCAGCTTAGGGTATTCCTTTTTAAAAGTCAAACCGCAGGAGGCGCAGCCAGTGACGATCGCATCCGCCTCAAGCGCTTCGAGGAGCGCGGCGTTGTGCGCAGCGAGCTCTTCCGCCGCCCGCCGGTCGCCGAGCGAAAGAAGCGGCCTGCCGCAACACTTCACGTCTTCGGGTATGATCACCTCGTACCCGATCGTGTTCAGCACCGCGGCAAGCGACCTCCCGATGTCCTGCTGAAAATAGTTGACCGCGCACCCGGCGAAAAATGCAACCTTGCCTTTTGGTCCCTGTTCCTGGACCCGTTCTTTTGAACTTTGAACCCCCGATAAAAGCCTTCGCGGGCAGGCTTTGAACCCCCGATTAAAGCCTTCGAGGGCAAGCTTTGAACTTTCACCCTGCCCCTTATTATAATGGAGCGCAACCGGCGCAAGCCACGCCGCGGCGCGAAAGAAAGCGGGCTGTTTCACGGCGCCGGCGATGACGCTGTTGACGAGCCCCATGCCGGACTCGGCAACCGCTTGCTCTTTTGCAGCCTGGATGAGCTCCGTCACGGGCACGCCGCTGGGGCAGGAGGCCTCGCAGGCCAGGCAGGTCATACACGTTGCGAGACGGTCTTTGAATATCCTGGAAACCGTGAGCCGTCCGTCCAGCACGGCTTTAATGAGCGTCATTCTGCCGCGGGCCGAGAAGGACTCATCGCGTTCACGCAAATACGACGGACAGACTGCGCCGCAGACGCCGCACTTGACGCAGCGTGAAATGTCCCCGCGGTAGTGGTCCAGCAAATTGCCCTGGTGAGTATTTTTGCGCTTCATGGCTTATCGATAACAGTTGATAGCTCATGCTCACAGCAATTGCCCGGAACCATAAACTATGAACTGTGAACTATGAACTATGTATTTTGTACTCTGTACTCTGAACTCTGAACTCTGTACCGTTTTTTTCATGGCAGTATCGTCACCGGCGTGCCGAGGGACACCACCGTGTATATCTCGTCAACATCGGCATTGTCAAGAGCGATGCATCCGTCTGTCCAGTTCGCGCCAACGTCGTGCCGCTGCGCGTTCCCGGCGTCTGGCATTCTTCCGTGAAGCCCCACGGCTCCGCCGAGCCGCGTCTCCCACGGCGGCGGCTGCCGCCCCTCAATCGCTTTTTTGATCATCGTATATTCAACAGGAGAGATCGTCCTGGATTGGATCCCGTATTCCGCGTGCCGCAAACCGGGGTAGCTCAGGCCCATGAACTTGTAGAACCGCTTGCTGTGGTTCATGGTGCAGATGTAGAATTCCCCTTCGGGAGTCCGTCTATCGCCTTCCATTCTTTTGTCACCGTCCTGGTAGCCCTTGCCGAACACCGCCCTGTACGTTTTGACGGGCGTCTCACCCTTATAGAGGGTCACGGTATAGTGGGACTTCCAGATAACGAGCTTGAGCTGGCCGGGGGTAGAGGAGAGCCAGGACGCAAAGGTGGTCGCTTTGCCCGTCGGCGCCTCTGGCGCCGGCGAAATGCTGCTGAGCAGCAGGAACACGGCAAGGAGCCTGAAAGCAAAACAAATATTTCCGCGAATCCGTGCCATTCATCCACCCGTGCCATTCATCCACCCGTGGTCAGGTGCGGTTCTTGTCCTCGTACCGTCCGGCACAGACGTCGCTGCAAAAGTGGACAAGCGTGCCCCGGATGTGCCGTGTTATGGCGCGGTCTTTCACCACATAGGTGCGGCACTCGGGATCCAGCACCATTTCGTCTCCAATGGGCCGCGCGCCGCGACGCTGGTCATCGGCGCGATAGGTCTTGACCGCCGACCGGACCACGATCTTGAGCGCGTAATAGATTAAATAGATTACAACAATAGAGGCAACGATCACAAGACTTCGGTTCATTTTGCATCCTTCTTGAGATGGACTGTGGTTATTGACCGTCCTGGCGGTTCAACTCTTTTTGTCGCCTGCTTTCCGGATCAATGCCTGAAATGGCGCATCCCCGTCATGACCATGGCGATGCCGTGCTCGTTCGCGGCCTTGATCACCTCTTCGTCCTTGAGCGAACCGCCCGGCTGGATCACGGCGGTTATGCCGGACTTGGCGGCCTCGTCGAGGCCGTCGCGGAAGGGAAAGAAGGCGTCCGATGCAAGCACGGTCCCCTTGAGCGGGAACTGCGCCTTCATTACGGCGATACGCACCGAATCAAGACGGTTCATCTGGCCGGCCCCGATGCCGATGGTCCGGTCTTTCGTGGTAAAAACGATGGCATTGGACTTCACATGCTTGCACACCTTCCAGGCGAAGGCGAGCGCCTCATATTCGTCATCCGTGGGTTTCCGCGCGGTCGCCACGGTCAGTTTCCTGACGTCGGCGATCGTGCCGAGATCGCGGTCCTGATAGACAAGCCCGCCCACGATCTTTTTGAGGTCCATGCCCTCGGGCGCGCCCGTCATGTTCGGCCCGATATCGAGCAGCCGAAGATCCTTTTTCCTCTTCAGCTCTTCGAGCGCATCAGGCGCGAACTCGGGTGCCACCACTACTTCCACAAACGTGGACGTCAGCTCTTTGGCGGTATCGGCATCCACCATGCGGTTGAAGGCGATCACCCCGCCAAAGGCCGAGGTCGGGTCGCAGTCACGCGCCTTGCGAAAGGCCTCCACAAGCGTCTGTGCGGTTGCCGCGCCGCAGGGGTTGTTGTGCTTCACGATGATCGCCGCTGTCCGGCCATACTCTTTCGCAAGCTCGAACGCGCTGTTCGCATCGAGGAAGTTGTTGAACGACATTTCCTTGCCCTGAAGCTGCCTCGCGTGAGCAACGCACGGCTCCTTGAGGCCGAACTCCCGGTAGAACGCGCCCTGCTGGTGCGGGTTCTCGCCGTAGCGCAGGTTTTGTGTTTTCTCGAACCGGAGGGTAAGGATGTTGGGGAAGCGGGTTTTTTCGTCTGTCGGGACCTGGCTGTCGAGCCAGGCCGAGATCGCGCTGTCGTAGCGGGCGGTATGGAGAAAGACGGTACGGCAGAGCTCAAAGCGCGTCTTTGCGTTCACTTCGCCGTGCTTTTGGAGCTCTTCGAGCACACGGTCGTAGTCACGCGGGGACACCACCACGGCCACGTCGGTATAATTCTTCGCCGCCGAGCGCAGCATGGCCGGTCCGCCGATGTCGATGTTCTCGATTGCCTCCTCGAACGAACAGCCCGGCCTGGCCACGGTCTGCTCAAAGGGATACAGGTTCACCACCACGAGGTCGATGGGCTCGATGCCGTGCCGCTTCATCTGCTTCACATGGTCGGGATTGTTTCGCCTGCCGAGGAGGCCGCCATGCACCTTGGGGTGCAGGGTCTTGACCCTGCCGTCGAGCATCTCGGGAAAGCCCGTAAACTCCGACACGTCCCTGACTTTTACGCCCGCGTCGCGGAGCAGCTTCGCCGTCCCGCCCGTGGAGAGGA
>JANONA010000163.1:0-2644 GCA_031420575.1 Nitrospirota bacterium
ATGACCGTCTCGTGCGCCCGCATCGCGCCCTTGACAATACCCACAACCGTTGCCGGACTCCGATGCTTCCCTATGATATCCCGCGCCCTGCTGATATGCCCGGCCCGGCCTTTGCTCCGGGGGTTGTACAGGACGATGACAAAGTCCGCCGCGGCAGCCGCATCGAGCCGCTTCTCGATAACGTCCCAGGGCGTCAGCCGGTCCGACAGGCTTATGCACGCAAAGTCATGCATCAGCGGAGCGCCGAGCCGCGAAGCCGCTGCGTTCAGCGCTGATATGCCGGGGATGACCTCGACGGAAGGGATGGAAGTTGGGAGGTTGAGAAGTTGAGAAGTTAGGAATATTTTATTTTGTTCCACTTGCTCACCTTCCCACCTTCCCACCTTCTCACCTTCTACTTTCAGCAACTCCAGCACCAGCCCTGCCATTGCATAGACACCGGGGTCTCCGCCGCTGATCACGGAAACGGTCCTGCCGCCCGTGGCAAGTTCCACTGCTTTGCGGCACCGATCCACCTCCTGCGTCATGCCCGTCGATATAACTTCCTTGTCAAGAAGAAGCTCCTGAATCAGATCAAGGTAGGTACCGTAGCCAACGATAACATCGGACTTCCTGATGGCCTCACGAGCCGCGGGCGTGATATGCTCAAGGCTTCCCGGCCCGGCGCCAACGATATAAATCTTCCCGTCTTTATCATTTACCTTTTTGAATTTTGAATCTTGAATCTTCATTTCAGCCACTGAGATCGTCACGTTTCCTTTCTTCTGCTTTGGTACGAGCAGCCTGCCGATCCCTGATCCAAGGAGTGCCGCTGGCTCGGCCACGGCATGAGCGCCGGTGGCCTTGAACACTGTTTCAGATTTTATAATCCCCTCCACGCGGTTCAGTTCATCAGGCGTGAAAGTACGCAAAGGAAGATCGTACTTTTCGACAAAGGCTTTCAAGCCCGGTTCATCGCCTTTCAGATCGATCGTCGCGATGGCGGCCAGGGACGCGAAGGCCAGGTTATTCTCTTCAAGCGTGCTCCGAAGGGCCTGCTCGATCTCATCAGCCGACGTGCCGCTGTTGCACCCGATGCCGATGACGAGGTTCCGGGGCCGGAGATAGAGCTGGTCTTTCACCCGGCAACCGCACAGCTCAATGGATTTTTTATTCGTAATCAGGATATCGGCATATTTCGGATCAACTGTCCTTAAAAACTCGTCGGGTAGTTTAATTCCTGATCCCTGACCCCCGACCCCTGACCCCTGCTCTTCATAAACCCGCAGCGCGCCGTTATTTACAAGCCGCGTGCCGATCCGCGGGAGTAGTTCCCCATCCTCGACAACAAGGTCATGGTCCCTGGCCCAGAGATCAATGGACGGCAAGCCATTCACGTCCGATGCCGTGGTGATGACCGCCTCGCCTCCCAGGAACCTCGCGATATCATGCGCCATTTCATTTGCGCCCCCGAGATGGCCGCTCACCAGGCTCACGGCAAATCTCCCGGCTTCATCGAGCACTACAACTGCCGGATCGGTTTTCTTGTCTTTAAGCAACGGCGCTATGGTCCGCACAACGATACCGGAAGCCATGATGAAAACGAGGGCGTCGTGCCTGCCCCACAGGTCCGCAACAATACCCGGAGCAAACTTGACGGTCTCCGCATTCGAGTAATTGACCGTCAGCCTCTCAGCTAATTTACGGCCATTATCAGTTATATAAAGAATTACCATTCTTTTCACTCCGCACTCCGCACACCCCTGCACTCGCGCGTTCGCACTCGTAAGCGCTGGGTGCAGGCTCGACACTCCGCACTGCCCCTCTTCACTCCGAACTCCACACTCAGAACTGTTTTCACTTCCGGTACTCATGTTTGAAGTCCTTGTGGTAGAGCTTTGATTCTTTCCCCAGAGAACCCTCGGACGCCCGGAGCGATTCTCCCACGTAGATCAGCGCCGTCTTTTTAATACCTGCGTCCTTCACCAGCCCGACGATGTCCTTCAAGACGCCTCGTATAACCTTCTGATCCGGCCACGTCGCCTTCTCGATGATCACGACAGGCGTGTCTCCGGGATAACCCTGGAGCAGTTCATCCCGCACCTTCTCGATCATGCCGACGCTCAGGAAGATCGCCATGGTCGCTTGATGGGACGCCAACGAACCAAGCCGCTCAAGAGCCGGAACCGGGGTCCGTCCCTCCATCCTCGTAAAGATAACCGTCTGGCTGATCTCGGGAATGGTCAGTTCCTGGCCCAGGATCGCCGCGCCTGCCATGGCGGACGAGACACCGGGAATGACCTCAAAGGCAATGTTCAAAGCACGGAGCCGCTCGATCTGCTCCGATATAGCACTAAAGAACGAGGTGTCTCCCGTATGGAGCCTCGCCACCGACCTCTTGCTCTCCACGGCCTTTTTCATGATTGCGATGATCTCGTCAAGGTTCATGTTCGCGGAATCTAATATATCGGCCTTGATGCCCGTGAGGAGCGCGGGGTTCACCAGACTTCCCGCATAGATCACCACGTCCGCGTTATCGAGGATCCTTCTCCCCTTGACGGTGATGAGCTCCGGGTCGCCCGGCCCTGCGCCTACGAACGAAATCATTGCCTTCATCGTTTCCTCACGATCATAAGAGAGAAATAATTCAGGTCGCCCTCTTTCA
>JANONA010000164.1:0-1949 GCA_031420575.1 Nitrospirota bacterium
CACCCTTGCGAGCTACATCCATGTGCATTTCGGCAGCAATGAACGCAGGGAAAAGCTTTTTGCAGGTTTTATTAAAGGAGAAAGAACGGCATGAAGGAAAGCATTCTACTGCTCGGGCATGGGAGCCCTAAAAAAGACGCAAATAAGCTGGACCATATGGCGGTGATGCTGCATACGATGCTGCATGCGGGATGCACCGAGGACTGCGTCAAGGTGGCCTACCTCCAGTTTGCGGAACCCGGAATCATGGACACCATCAGGGACAGCGTGTCACGGGGCGCGAAGAAGATCGTTCTGCATCCGTTCTTTCTGAGCGCAGGGCTACACGTGACCAAGGACATCCCCGAGATGATCGAAGAGGCGCGGGGGCTCTATCCCGAGGTGACCTTCATTTATACCGAACCCCTGGGCATCCACGAAAAGCTGGCCCACATCGTGATGGAGAGGATCAGCGCCGCGGAACAGTTGGCGCCCGCAGACATAGAAAAGAGGAGCTTCGCTATCCTTTCGGCTGAGGCCGACCTGAGCGGCATCCCCGCTGATCGTCTGCCGATCGTGCAGCGCGTCATCCATGCAACGGCGGATTTCGACTTCAAAGACACGCTGATGTTCCACCCGGACGCAGTCGCGGCGGGGCTTGCCGCAATCAAGGCGGGGAAGGACATCCTGACGGACGTTGAAATGGTGCGGACCGGCATCAACAAGAAGCTACTCTCTGAATGGGGAGGAAAGGTTGTTTGTGAATTGCAGGAGTCGGGAGTCAGGAGTCAGGAGTCAGGAGTTAAAACCAGAGCGGAAAAAGGCATTGAAAAGGCCTTACAGGAGAATAACAATATCGGCATCATCGCCATCGGGAACGCGCCCACCGCCCTGCTGAAAGTAATCGAGTTGTTCAGTTCGCCGGCCTTTGCAAGTCGGCAGCTCCCCCTGGTGGTCGGCGTGCCCGTGGGATTCGTGAAGGCTGTTGAATCGAAGGCGCTGCTTGCTTCCCAGCAGTTCCCCTTTATCACTGCGGCAGGGAGAAAGGGCGGAACACCCGTAGCCGTGGCTATCGTGAATGCATTGTTAAAAATGGCGGTAGAGAATAAATGAAAACTCAAAATTTAAAATTTAAAATTCAAAGACGGAGAGGTTTTTATTTTTTTCTGTCTTCTGTCTTCTGTCTCCTGGCTCCTGCATCTCATGCTCATGCCATGCACATCTCGGAAGGAATATTGCCCTGGAACTGGGCGGCACTATGGTTTGTCGTTGCAATGCCGTTTGTCGGTTACGGACTGTACCGGCTGAAGAAGATGTCCGAGGCAGACCTGTCGTTTAAGCCTCTTGTCGGACTCATGGCAGCAGTAGTCTTTATTATCTCCTGCATGCCAATCCCCGTGCCGACCGCGGGCACCTGCGCCCATCCTACCGGAATAGGCATACCGGCAATACTGCTTGGTCCTGCCATCAGCGCGGTGATCGCAGCCGCAGCTCTTCTCATTCAGGCCCTCTTTCTCTCCCACGGAGGTTTGAGCACACTCGGAGCGAACGTTGTTTCCATGGGAATCATGGGCTCGTTTGCGGGATATCTTACCTTCAGAGGTTTGAGGGCGTTAAAAGCTAATCTTTGGATTGCGGGCTTCATGGCTGGGCTGTTCGCCGACTGGGCAACGTATCTCACTACCTCGGTCGCGCTTGCCTCGGGCATACGGGGGGACTCGCCATTCCTGCCGCTTTTCTATAAGATTGTTATTGCATTCATTCCGACACAACTGCCGCTGGGAATTCTCGAAGGGGCGATGACCGCGGGCATGGTTGTTCTTCTTTATAAGAAGAGGCCGGATTTGCTCGTCAAGATGAGGGTCATCAAGGCAGAGGAGGTGGGCGCATGAAAGTTCAAAGTTCAAAGTTCAGCGTTCAAAGTCGTGGAACGATTTTATTAACAATCTTTTCCCTGTTTACTGTTTACT
>JANONA010000165.1:0-4854 GCA_031420575.1 Nitrospirota bacterium
ATCGTTTTCGATGGGCTTGGAGCAGCTGTTCGGGCAGCCCGAGACGCCGATCTTGAACTTGTGCGGCGCCGGCTGGCGGAAGTACGCGCTGTCGAGCTCTGCGGCCAGTTCCTTGGTCTCCATGATGGCCGAGGTGCAGACGGCCGTGCCGGGGCAGGCAACGATGCCGCGTCCCCGGGGGCCGCACACGCCGAGGACAATGCCGTTGCTCTCGAGCTCCTCGCGCGCCGCTTCGAGATCATCGACATGCACGAAGGGGATCTCCACCGCCTGGCGCGTCGTGAGATGCACCTCGCCGCGGCCGTATTTCTGCGATACGCGCGCGATGACGTTCAACTCTTCCGCGTTCAGGTCGCCGCCGACAGTTCTAAGTCTGATTAGAAAAGTGTCTTTCTGATTCTGCGCGATGATGCCGATGCGCTTAAGCTCGTCAATATTCACCGTTGTTGCTGCCAGTTCACTCATGTCCGGTCACCTCACACTATGCGGTTAAGATGGAGCGAAGGCATGAAACACGTGGAAGGGGGAGAAAAGGACTGTCTCATGCCCTCGCGTCCTTGCTATGGGGCAAGGTATAGCAATCTCTATGCCAAGGCGAAAAGGGCGGGAAATGGGTCTTTTTCCATTGACAGGGCGACCATGATGATCTATAAATATACAAGTTGTATATTATATATATAGGGGTTGTCCTATGCAGATCGTGCTGCTCGTAACGACAAACAATGACCTCGCAAAGGAGTTCCCGCAGCTGCTTCCGAAGGGCCACAAGCTTGTCATTGCAGCGCCCGGGCCGGCTGAGACGGACTGCGGCGGCTCCTTCGTGTTCATCGACATCGACACCGCTGGCGTCGAGCGGATCCGGGATTACAGCGGCAAGACCTTTGTCATTGCCGTCACGGAGCAGGAACGAACCGGACCGGTTATGGAGGCCGCGACGTTCGGTGCTTATGAGATCATGCGGCGCCCCCTCAAGAAAGAACGGATCGAGAGGGTCCTGGCCGAGCTGCAAGCCTTGAGAAAGGAAATGGCGCAAGCGGTCCAGATCGATAAGGACCTGATCGCGCCCGCGGCAACGTGCGTCATCGTCGGACGTTCCACGCTCGTCATGAGCCTTTGCGAGAAGGTGGCCCGCGTCGCCCAGGTGGAGGTGCCCGTGCTGGTCACCGGCGAGACCGGGACCGGGAAAGAGCTTGTTGCCGAGGCCATTGCCCAGCTCTCCCCGCGGTTCGGCAAACCTTTCGTCGTCATCAACTCCGCTGCCGTGCCCGAGGCCTTGCTCGAGTCCGAGCTTTTCGGTCATGAACGCGGGGCATTCACCGGGGCCGTCGCCTCGAAGGAAGGCATGCTCAGGACCGCCGACGGCGGGTGCGTGTTCTTCGACGAGGTGGGGGAACTGCCGCTGCCGCTCCAGGGAAAGCTGCTCCGATTTCTCCAAACGCAAACCTTTTATCCCGTGGGGAGCACGAAGGAAGTACAGGTGAACGTGCGCGTGATCTCGGCGACGAACCGGGACCTGGCGGCCATGGTGCGGGAGGGAAAGTTCCGCGAGGACCTGTACCACCGCCTGCGCGTGGTGTCGATCCACGTGCCGCCGCTCCGGGAGCGGAAGAAGGACATCGTCCCGCTGGTGCAGTGCCTCTTCTACCGGCATGCCCACACGGCGCAGAAGGCGATCAAGGGGGTGACCACGGCGTTCATTGAAGGCCTGCTTGCCTACGATTGGCCCGGGAACATCCGGGAGCTCGAAAACACGCTGCGCTCGGCCATCGCGCTGTGCAGGACCGACTACCTCACGACGCATGAGCTCAAGGACCTGGGCGCCCATTCCCTTGCGCGGCCTGAGCAGGGGCAGACGGGCGCTCTTGCATCGGCCGTGATCCCCTATGTGAAGGAAGCGCTGGAGCGGAAGGAAAAGAACATCTACGAGAAGGTGCACGCAGAGGTCGACAAGCATCTCCTGGACTACGCGCTCAGCCACACACGGGAGAACCAGTCCGAAGCGGCACGCCTGCTCGGCATCAATCGGTTGACCTTGAGGAAAAAGCTGGGGCTTTCGAAATAAGTCTGACTGATTAGTATATATACAACTTGTTTATATAATACACACAACAAAAACCCTTTGGCTGGTCATTGGTGTTCTTGAGGATCATAGATGACCAACTGATACGAAAGTCTCCTTAACAGGGCACGGGGATCGAAATCGTCCTGTCGGCGCAAGAGAAAGCGACATCCGTCGCTCCGGCACGAGTTTTGCTATTACCATGGCGATTCGATAATCAGGCTTTCAAAAGGAGACAGTATAAATGCCGAAGGATCACGAGAACGTGCCGGACATTCCGGCAAACAACGATGCGGAAAGTGTGTTAAAATGGGCAATCGCCAAGTTCGGCGGCCGGGTCGGCATCGCGTCGAGCTTCGGCGCCGAGGATGTCGTGTTGATCGACATGGCGGCCAGGATTGATCCCTTTGTCCGGGTCTTCACGCTCGACACCGGGAGGCTGCACCAGGAAACCTATGAGTTGATGGACGTGGTACGGGACCGCTACGGGATCGCGATCGAGATCTGTTTTCCTGAAGAGAAGAGGATCAGGGAAGTGACGGAGAAAAACGGGCTGAACCTCTTCTACCAGAGCGCCGATATGCGGAAGCTCTGCTGCGTCGTCCGAAAGATCGAACCGCTTCGGAAAAAGCTTCAGGATCTCGATGCATGGATATGCGGCTTGCGGCAGGAACAGGCGGTCACGAGAACGGGCGTCCGAACAGTTGAATTCGATCAGGCCCACGGGATCACGAAATTGAACCCCCTGGCGGACTGGACGACGGATGATGTGTGGGACTATATCAGGAAGAACAATGTCCCCTACAACAAATTGCATGACAAGGGCTTTCCTTCGATCGGCTGTGCGCCATGCACGCGGGCGATCAGCCCTCAGGAACACCTCCGCGCGGGGCGCTGGTGGTGGGAACAACCGGACGCGAAGGAGTGCGGGCTTCACGTCAGGAGCGACGCGTCCTAAACGCTGAAGGCTACGGACAGGCGGAGAGAACATGAAACGGAAAGCGATCGCCCTTTTCTCGGGCGGGCTCGACAGCACCCTCGCCGTCCTGGCGATGCTCAAGCAGAACATCGACGTGCTGGCAATCACTTTCCTGACCGATTTCGGATGCGATGTCGGCGACACTTCATCGTGCTCGAAGGACGCGGCGCCGACAGCCGCCCAGTTCGGCTTCGACCTCAAACTCTGCCACCTGGGACAAAAGTTCGTCGAGATCGTGAAGAAGCCCCGCCACGGCCATGGCAGGAATATGAACCCCTGCATCGACTGCCGCATTCTGATGCTCCGGGAGGCCGGAGCGTTGATGGAGATGACCGGCGCGGAGTTCGTCGTCACCGGTGAAGTGCTGGGGCAGCGGCCCATGTCGCAGCAGCGGGACACGCTGAATCTCATTGAAAAGGAAAGCGGACTGACGGGCCGCATCGTCCGCCCCTTGTCCGCCCAGCTGTTGCCGGTGACCCTGCCCGAGGCCCGGGGGATACTGGATCGTAACCAGCTCATGGCCATGAGCGGAAGAACGCGGAAACCCCAAATGGCCCTGGCCCGCGCATGGGGCCTGACCGACTATCCTTCGCCTGCGGGAGGATGTCTGCTTACCGACCGCAACTACTCACGGCGCCTCCAGGACCTGCTCCGCTCCACGCCCGATCCCGATCCGGCGGATCTCAGGCTCCTCCGGATCGGGCGGCACTTCAGGCCGTCCGATACCTGCAAGATCGTCGTCGGCAGGAACGAGGCGGAGAACAACACGATCGGGCAGATGCGGAGGCGCGGCGACATTTTCCTGCAGGTTGAGGGAGTGGGAAGCCCTCTCGTGCTTCTCACCGGCCCTGACGCGCACAAGCATATCGAACTCGGCGCATCGCTGTGCGCGCGGTATTCGGACCTTAAGCATTTGCCCGAAGTGCCCGTCAGTATCGTGAGCGAGCCCGGGGGGGGCGTGATCAGGTGCGGGCCGGCCGACGATGAGCTCGTCGAGCGCTATCGGGTCCAGTGACACGGTACGAAGACGAATCGCGAACGAGGTTCATGCTCGCCGGGAGGACCTTCCCGGAAGCGGTATTTCTTTCATGAAAATCGGCATCAACCGGCTGACCGTGAGAAAAAAACCGGGGTTGTCCACACAGCGTGGAAGTCAGCGTTAGCGAGGGAACTCGTTCGGGGGGGCTGGACCGCGGACGGGGAGAAACTGAAGAAAAATCGCGGTGTCGGGGTACCGCAGTACAATTCACCGGTCGTTGTATCCCAGCGTGATATCCCAGGTACTACACAGATATTGCCCGCTCATGCCGGGTCTTCTATCGGGATGCCGCCTTCCCGTTCCTCCACGGAAACGCCCTTGCCGATGACCACGATGCCCGACGGGGTGACGTGGAAATGCTTACGGTCCTCGTCGAGGTTGGAAAAGGCTAATGCAACTCCGGCCACAACGTTCCCAAAGTCCCAAATCAAGAATTATAAGGTGTTCTTGGCGTCTTTTGCGGCTTTGCGTGAGAAGCCTTTGGTCCTTTGGTTCCAGCTTGTCGGGTTAGGCCTGTCTCGCGCAATGGCCTGGAAGAGCGCCTCACTGAGCCGTCCCCGCGAAATTCGTATGATAGGGCCGCTTTATTGCTTGACCCTCCCCGCTTCACCACAGGCCGGGTCCCCGGTCAACTCAACCAGCTCCGTGAAAAAACATTTGCTATGCCGTCTCTCCCGCGTTATTATAGTAGACTGTATTATTGCAGACCATCTTTTACCCCGCAAGGACGAACGAATGCTTCAGATCACGAACCTGGAAAAATCCTACGGCAAACAA
>JANONA010000166.1:0-3320 GCA_031420575.1 Nitrospirota bacterium
CTTCTAATCCTCTCCACCACCGGCGGATGGGAGTAGTGAAACTTCGCGTAAAACGGGTGGGGATGCAGATTGGCAAGGTTCTCGCGCGAAAGCTTCACTAAGGCCGAGGCCATGGCCTCCGGACGTCCGGTAAGCTCGGAAGCGAACCGATCCGCCTCTCCTTCGTCCCTGCGCGACAGATACGAGAAAAGCGGCGTGAGCGGGAACATCGCCAGGGAACTTAAAAATACCACAATAACCACTCGCGCGAAGAACGAAGCGTCGGCAAGGCCTATCATGCCGGGCAGCCCGTCCCACGTGAGGAGATGAAAGGCCAGAAACAGGCCGCAGAAAGCCATGAGTTCAGTCAGAACGATCCGCTTCAGCACATGCCGCTTCTTCCAGTGGCCTACCTCGTGCGCAAGGACCGCGAGGATTTCCTCATGCGTCATTTGCTCGATCAGGGTATCAAACAGCACGATCCGCTTCACCCTGCCGATGCCGGTGAAGTATGCGTTCGAATGGCGGCTTCTGCGGGACGCGTCCACCTGGAATACGCGGCTCACCTTGAGCCCGGCGCGTTCCATAAGAATGCGCACTTTCTCTTCCAGGCCCTCCGCCTTCAGAGGCTCAAATTTAAAAAAGAGCGGCTCAATGACAAAAGGCGAGATATACATGACAAAAATACCAAAAGCCAGAAAGAAAGTCCATACCCAGAGCCACCACCAGGCGGGGCTGGCCTGGATGATCGCGAGGGCTGAAAGAACGACCACGGCGCTTAGGATCGAGGAAATCGCGATTGACTTGAGGAGATCGGTAAACCAGAGGCGCTTGGTCATGGTATTGAAGCCGTAGCGATTTTCGATTTTGAAATTTTTGTAGAGACTGAAGGGAATATCAATGAGGGTCTCGGCATACAACAGGATGAGAGCAAAGAGCAGCCCTCCCCAGAGCAGCGAACCGGTCACGGAGAGAATCCAGCGGTCGTAGACAGCGAGCAGTCCGCCAAAGAGAAAGAGGACGGTGAGAAGATTGCCGAAAAGTGATTCAAAAATGCCCACACGGCTGTTCTCGGACGTATACGCGGATATTTTATTCAGCGCTTCCGGATCGACCACTCCCTGAAATTCAGGGGGCACGATCCGGCCATGAGCTTTTAAATAGGTAATATTCAGATACTTGAGCCAGTAGCCGAAACCCAGAACGATAAGATAAACAATGATAAGCGCGGTAGACATGGATCACATAATACCGTCATTCGAGAACCCCGTCAAGGTCTGAATGCTTTGTTCGGCGCGTTTGGGAAACACGCCCTACAAGACGTAGGGTCCGTTCCCCGAACGGACCGCGCCAGGTGAAATCATACCTCCACGCCGAAAGCGCGGAGCATTTCACCAAGCAGCGAGAGCGGCAGTCCGACCACATTGTAATAACAGCCATCGATCCTGTCGACGAACAGAGCGCCGCGTTCCTGGATACCGTACGCGCCCGCCTTGTCTCGCGGCTCCCCGGTGGCCGCGTAGGAAGCGATCTCGCGCGGCGCAAGGCTCCGGAACCAGACCCGGGTGACCGAGGCGCGGGAGAGGGTCTTTCCGGTAGCGGCGTCCATGACCGCGAGGCCGGTGATCACGCGGTGTACTTTACCGGAGAGCATGGTGAGCATGCGCTCGGCGTCCCGCGCATCCGCGGGTTTGCCGAGGATTTCGTTCTCCAGGACAACAATGGTATCAGCGGCAATAACAATGCCGGCGCCTGCCCGCGCCGCGGCGACACGCGCCTTATCGAGCGCAACCCGCAGCGCATATCCCTCCGGCGGCTCATTCGGCAGAACACGCTCATCCACGTCCGCGGGATCAATCGTGAAATCAACTCCGATCTGACGCAGCAGGTCCCTGCGGCGAGGCGAGTTCGACGCGAGGATGATGGTTTTCACTCTGTTATTATGGGATGACCGCATATGATTTATATGATCCTAACCCGGACAAGCCGGAACCTCAAATCCAATAATATTTACCACGGATGCACACGGATAAGCACGGATAAAAACATAAGATAAAATCCTTTATTTTTAATCAGTGTCAATCCGTGGCAGTATTCCGTGGTGAAACAAATTTAGATTTTCTTGCCATTTTGCGTAGAATTTGACTTCTTAGTTACTATACGGGACCGCTATGGACAATCCCGCCGTTCCGCATCAGAATCAAGACATCGGCCAGCCGTTCCGCCTGCTCGCGGTCGTGCGTGGCGATCACGACAGTGGTGTTTCCCGCCTTCTTGAGCGAGAGAATGAGCTCTTCGACAATGGCCGTATTTTCCTCGTCGATCGAGGCGGTCGGCTCATCAAGAAACAGGACTTCCGGATCCAGCGCCAGGGCCCGGGCGAGGCCGAGCCGCTGCGTTTCTCCACTGGAAAGCGTAAGCGCCCTCTCGTGTTTTTTTTGCGTCAACCCGACCGCCGCAAGCGCCGTATTGACCTTTCGCTCAATTTCGGTTTTCCCGACGCCGCGCGCGGTCAGCCCGTATGCGGCGTTCTTGAAGACCGTCGTATTGAATACGCCGACGCGCGGCAACACCAGGGTTATCCTGCGTCTCAGGGAAATATCATGGGGAAGCGGATTTCTCTCGTCAAGATAGATAAGCTCACCCCGGTCGATCGGCTCGATAAGCGCGCAGACCCGAAGCAGCGTGGACTTGCCGCTTCCATTCGGCCCCATGAGGGCATGCACGCAGCCCCGCGCAAAGCCGCAGGAGCAGTCCTTGAGAGCGGCTTTGCCGTTATACGTTTTTTGCAGCCCGGATATGTTCAGGTTCAGGCCCATTGTCCGGTATGAACCGTCCCCTTTCTCTGTATCAGGTGGAGCGCGCTGTTGATCAGCAATGACAGGAATAAAAGAACGACGCCGAGCGCAAGCGCAAGCTCGAAATTTCCCTTGTCCGTCTCGAGGGCGATTGCCGTGGTCATGACCCTCGTCAGCCCCGCGATGTTCCCGCCGACGATCAGGATCGCGCCCACCTCGGCCGTCACCCGCCCGAAGGCGGCAATGACGCCGGAGAGTATTCCATAGCGCGCTTCAGCAATGACCCTCCGCGTGACCTGATACGGTGACGCCCCGAGCGTCATGGCCGCCTGACGGATGATCGGGTCCACATTCAGGACCGCGGAGTGCGTAAGCGATGCGACAATAGGAAAAGCAAGTATCGTTTGGGCCAGAATCATGGCGCCCGGAGTGTAGAGCAGCCCCAAAAAGCCGAGAGGACCGCTGCGCGAAAGCATCAGGTAGAGAAAAAGACCGGCAACGACCGGAGGAAGTCCCATGAACGTGTTCATGAGGCTGATGATC
>JANONA010000167.1:0-4942 GCA_031420575.1 Nitrospirota bacterium
TTCTCGTAGTAGCCGATGAGCGGGGCGGTCTTTTCATTATACACATCGAGACGCTTGCTGATCGCCTCCTCGGTCTCGTCAGCGCGCTGGATCGTCGGGCTGCCGCACTTCTTGCACTTGTCGCCAGGGGCCGGCGGGTTGCTCTTGATGTTGTAGATCTCCTGGCACGAGGAGTTCGAGCAGGTTCTGCGGGTCGTCAAACGGTCGAGGATCACTTCGCGCGGGACTTCGATGCTCGCCACGAGATCGAGCTTGATGTTGATCTTCTGAAGCAGTGTGCCGAGCGCATCCGCCTGCGGGATGGTCCGCGGGAACCCGTCGAGCAGGAATCCCTTCCGGCAGTCCTGTTCCTGAAGCCGCTGCTCCATGATGCCCATGATGAGGGAATCGGGAACCAGGTCGCCCCGGTCCATGTAGCCCTGTGCTTCTTTGCCGAGCGGCGTGCCGGCCTTCACCGCGCCGCGGAGAATGTCGCCCGTCGAAATCTGTACCGAGCCGTCCAGCGCGGTCAACAGTTTTGCCACCGTGCCCTTGCCCGCGCCAGGTGCGCCTAATAAGATGATACGCATGTAACCAACCTCCTCAAAAGTGTGATAGGGAATAGGTGTGTCAAGGCGGCCATTATCGTATGAACAGGCCAAAAAATCAAGAAAAATGTCGGGGCAATGTCGAGGCGCTGCAAGGGGATCACAGCGGAAAGTGACAGGACACCTGGTGGCCGTTGCCGATGTCCTTGAGCCGCGGTTCGGTTGCGGGATCAACGCAGATGGAGGGTTTGCCCTTTGACTCATACACCGGGCACCGCGGGGCAAAACGGCAGCCGGTTACCGGCCGCTCAAAATCAAAAACTCCCCAGCCGCCGGCCTGGACGCTCCTGGCCTTTTGCGCGGTTTCCCTGCTCTGCTTCTCGACCAGCGATGACCAAAGAATATGGGTATAGGGATGACTTGCTTTGTTCGCGATCCGGTCGGAAAGGCCCATCTCCACGATCTTGCCCAGGTACATCACCGCCACCTTGTGGCTCACCAGCTCGACGACGCGAAGGTCATGGGAGATGAACAGGAAGGAAAGGCCGAGCTGTTTCTGGAGGTCCCGCAGCAGGTTCACGACCTGCGCCTGGATGGACACGTCGAGGGCGCTCGTGGGCTCATCCGCAACGATGAACCGCGCTCCCACGGACAGCACGCGCGCAATTCCGACCCTCCGTTTCTCGCCGCCTGAAAGCTCGTGAGGAAAGTTCGAGAGCTTGCTCTTTTTGAGGTTCACCTGCTCCAGCAGTTCGCTGATCCGCCTGTCCGTTTCCGCATTGCTCAGCCGGTGATGCACGGTGATCGCTTCGCGCAGGATGTCCCGAATGCGCATTTGAGGATTGAGCGCCGCGTCCAGGTCCTGAAAGATCATTTGCATCTGGCTCCGAAGCTGCCTGAGCCCGTCAGTCGGAACACTGGTGATATCTTTTCCGTCGAAGATGATTCTGCCTGATGTGGGCTTTTCGAGCCTCAGGATGGTCCTTCCGATGGTGGTCTTGCCGCAGCCCGATTCGCCAACGAGGCCTACGGTCTCGTTCTCCTTGAGGTAAAAGCTCACCCCGTCCACCGCCGGGATGGACTGCCGCAGTTCCTGGAAGGAGGAAAGGAGCCCCTTTCGGTGGATAAAGTGCTTTTTGAGATCTATGACTTCGAGTATGGTTTTTGACATAGGCGTCACTTCAAATCCGAAATTCTAATATCTAAATTCGAAATAATGACTGACAAGTACGAATATCAAAACGTTTGCATTTACGTCCTTTGAAATTAGAATTTCGTACTTTTAATCAAAATACAACCAGCACTTCACCCGGTGTCCATGACCTATCTCCTGGAGGCCGGGCTCCACCCGCTCACACTTCTCCCGGATTTTATCAGTCACGCGGCCGCACCTGTTGTAGAAACGGCACCCTGCCGGGATATTGATGGTATCGAGCACGTCTCCTTCTATGGCCTGGAGATACCCCTTCTCCTTAACGTTCCGCGCGGACGGGATGGACGCGAGCAGCGCTGACGTATAGGGGTGCTTGGACTCGATTACCGTTGAAAGGATGTCTTTTGAAGGGCCGTATTCCACCACGGTGCCGCCGTACATCACCGCCACCTTGTCCGAGAGGCGCGAGATGATGCTGATGTCGTGGCTGATCAGCATTGTGGTTGTGCTGAGTTCCGCCTTCAGCTCCGCGAGCAGGTCCACTATCCTGGACTGTATGGTCGCATCGAGCCCGGTCGTGGGCTCGTCAGCGATCAGAAGAGACGGCTCGCAGGACAGCGCCATGGCGATCATCGCCCTCTGGCACATGCCGCCGGAAAGACCATAAGGGTGGTTATCATACCTGAGCCGCGGCGAGTCTATCTTCACGCGCTCGAGCCAATGGATGGCCCGCTCCTTTGCCTCGTTATCTCCTTTGATTCCCGTGTGGAGCCGGATCGCCTCGCTGATCTGGCTGCCCACGGTGGTATATGGGTTCAGGGACGATTTAGGGTTCTGGAAGATCATGGATATTTCCTTGCCCCGCATCTTTGACATTACGCGCTCGGAGCGCTCCGCCCATCCAACCGTGTCCTTCTCCACCCCCATGATCTTGCCGTCCTTCCGGGTGATCTTAACATGGCCTTCAATGTCCTGGAGCAGGTTCTTCCGAATGTTCCCTGTTTTGAGCTCTATCCTGCCGGTGATCACGCCAGGCCCGGCGCTGATGAGCCCCATGATTGACAAGGCCGTGATGCTCTTCCCGCTGCCGCTCTCTCCCACCACGCCGAGTGTCTCGCCTTTCGCGAGCTCGAGGCTTACGCCGTCAACGGAGCGGATGAAGGCCTGTTTGCTGCGTGAATAAAAGTACGTACGGAGGTCCTCGATTTTCAGGAGCGGCGACGTTGTCATGAGTTTCTCTTGCCTTCGAGGAGGTTGTTCAGCCCGTCGCCGAGCAGGTGAAATCCGAGGATGGTGAAGAGGATCGCGAGCGAGGGCGCGGTAGAGGGCCAGAACGCGCCCTGCATAAAATAGTTCGCGCCCGACTGTACCATATTGCCCCATGACGGCATGGGCTCCTGCACTCCGAACCCGAGATAGGAGAGCGACGTCTCCATCAGGATGGCCTCTCCCATACCGAGCGTGGCCTGGATGATGAGGAGCGATCGGCAGTTGTGCCACAGAATGTGCTTCAGGATGATCGTGCTGGTGGGCAGGCCGAGCGCGATATCAGCCTCGATGAAGTTCTTCTGCTTCAGGAACTGGATCTTGCCCTTGATGAGCGACGCCACGACCGGCACGTTCGTGAGCCCCACCACGAGCATGATGTAGTAGATATCGGGCTCGAACGCCGCGATCACCAGCAGGATCAGCACGAGACGCGGGAAGGAATCCACGAGGTTCGTGAAATAGGTGATGCCGGTGTCGAACTTGCCGCCCCGGTAACCCGAAAGCACGCCGAGCACGGTGCCGAAAAAGAGGGAGATGAAAACAGCGAGCAGGCCCGGCAGGAAATAGGCCTGGATGCCGACGATGAGGCGCGAGAGCATATCGCGGCCCATAAAGTCCGTGCCGAGTATGTGGCCGGGAGTCAAGGGCGGCGCCATCATGAGCTCGAGATTGATGTCCTGGGGGTCATGCGGCAGGAGATTGAAAGAGCCGAGGATATAGGACGCCACCACGAGCGTGACGATCAAGAGACCGTAGCCCACATACGCAAGGTCGATGGTGTCCGCCTTCTTCCAGAACGGCAGGTCCGAGAACTCGCCGATCTCACCGGATATTTGGGTGTAGGATTTCATGAAGCACTTTTAACCACTATCCGTTTAAGATCGAAGGTCATGGAGCGCCTGCCAAAATAAAGAAAGGTAAAACATGCTTCTTCATCGTTTCTTCACGAACTTCACACTCTCGATATCCTTCAAATCAGAATCCTGTGTCCAGATGACAGCCCGGTGAATCCTGGCAGTCGCTACGATCACCGCATCGGCAAGAGGCAGCTTTATTTCATGGCCAATCTTTGCAGCAGTGACAGCCGTTCCACTGTCAAGGTCAATCACCTGCCCCTGCTGCATCAATGCGGCGGCCTGTAGTGCGGCATCCTCGCCCCTCTGTTGCAATACCCTTTTGAACACCTCAAGAATGCAGAGAGTCGGGACAAGAAGTTCCTCGGTGTTTTCGATGGCCGGAGCAAAAAAAGCCGCATTCGGTCCGTCGGCGAGATACTCCAGCCATCCGCAGGAATCTACCAGGTTCATACGCGGTCCTTCTCCCGAACCACCGTGGTATCAATCCCTTTTAGAAATCCGCGCATGGCCTTGATCTTCTTTATAGGCACCAACTCAATCCGGTTTGCGTAATTGATGACCTGCATTTTTTCACCTGGTTTGATGCTGAGCATTTCCCTAACATCGCGCGGGATGACAACCTGGTACTTCGGAGAAACGGTAACTGTTTTCATAACGACCTCCATCGATAGGCTATGCGTAATACTATATCACCATCGATGCAATCTGGCAAGAGAGAACATGAGACCAGACCAACAAACATCTTCGACATCTTCGGGATCGACATATAACGTTGTTTCTAACTGTGCTTTACTCTGAATCAGCGTCTATGACGTGCCTCATCTGTTAAAAGCACGCATAGAAACAACGTTCCCAAAGTTCATCCCAACTAACCGACCGCCTGCTTTTTGGCGGCCCGTGTTGCGGGCTTGGTCAGGCCAACAGAGTGTTGCGCCAATTTCATAAGGCTGCGCAACGCGGTATTAACAGAAGTTTCATCCGGGAAAGCGGCGGCTACATCCGGACTAAGAAGAATGAAGTTTGTACCTTTATTGTATTCTTTATAGTATTTACCACGAACTCCGGCTCCGAGGTCTTCCCTTCGATACTCTTTTCGCATTTCTTCTTTTTTAGCCGTTTTCATATATTGTCCTTTC
>JANONA010000168.1:0-9484 GCA_031420575.1 Nitrospirota bacterium
GCCAAATACGACCCGGCCTTCACGTGGACCACGCTCGAGACGCCGCATTTTTATATCCACTACCACCAGGGCGGCGAGGAAATCGCGAAGCGGGTCGCGGTGATCGCCGAGGACGCGCATGCCCGGCTCGTCCCGCGCATCAAATGGGCGCCGAAGGCGCGTACCCATGTTGTGCTCGTGGACGCCATGGACGAGGCGAACGGCTGGAGCACTCCCATCCCTTACAACCGCGTGGCGCTCTACCTCACCCAGCCCGTGGGCGAGCCCGGCTTCGGCACTACCGCCTACGAAGAGTGGCTCCGTACGCTCTTCACCCACGAATACACGCACACCCTTCACTTAGACATGGTAACAGGCGGCCTGGGCGAGGTAATGCAGACGATCTTCGGACGTTTCTATTTTCCAAACATGCTCGCGCCCCTCTGGACAATCGAGGGACTGGCCACCTATGAGGAAACCGAGCAGACCTCCGGCGGACGCGGCCGTTCGCCCGGCGCGGAGATGGTCATCCGCATGGCGGTGCTCGAGGACCGGTTCCCGCGCATGAGCCAAGCCACGACGTTCCCCGACTCCTGGCCCGCCGGCCAGGTGCCCTACCTCTTCGGCGAGAGCTTCACCCGCTACCTTGCGGACAAATACGGCAGGGACAAACTCGCGGATCTTTCCGCCGCCTACAGCGGCAGGGCCATACCTTTCCTCGTGGAGTCCACCGCCAATCGGGTGCTGCGAATGGAGTTCGCTGATCTTTGGGACGAGTGGCTTGACGAGCTCAGGACCCGGTACGCGAAAAAGAGGGCTGAGGTGATCGCGGGGGGCCTCACCGCCTCCCTCGCGCTCACCCAGCGGGGTTATCTGAACTCTTCTCCGGCCTTTTCGCCGGATGGAAAGCGCATCGCCTATGCGGTTTCGAACGCCGGCGAATTTCCGGGCATCTATGTAATGAATGCGGACGGCAGCGGCGACCGCAAGTTAGTGGAGAACGTATCTCCCTCGAGCGCATCCGGCTCCGGACTCGCATGGGACCCGGACGGCAGCGGCGTCTACTACACCAAGCTCGAGGTCAGCGGGAACACGGGCTTGTACTACGATATTTATTATTACGACCTCACCAAGGACCGGGAAGTCCGCGTCACCCGAAACCTCCGCGCGCGCGACCCCTTCCCTTCGCCGGACGGAAAGAAGCTTTTGTTCGTGACAAACCGGATGGGGAAGACGAGGCTCGCCATGCTCGACATTCCGAAGAACCGGAACGCGTTGCTCACGGAAAAGGACGTTGTCTATCTTACCAACGAGACCACGCTCCAGTACGAGACGCCGCGTTTCAGCCCTGACGGCGCGAAAATCGCCGTGGGCGTATGGCAGCCCGGCGGGTACAAGGACGTCTGGCTCCTTGATGAGCGCGGGAACAAGCTCGACGAAGTCACGCGCGACCGCGCCATTGACGGCGGCGCTGCCTGGGGCCCGGACGGAAAGGTCCTCTACTTTGCCTCGGACCGGACGGGGATCTTCAACCTTTACGCATACGAGCCGGAGACAAAAAAGCTGCACCAGATCACGAACGTGCTGGGAGGAGCATTCACGCCCGCGCCGTCTCCGGACGGCAAGACGCTTGTGTTCTCGTCCTACAGCGCAAAGGGCTTCGACCTGCACCTGCGGCCCGCAGGCTCCGCCTCCTGGAAACCGGCTGAACCATACACGGATCCCTATCCCGTGGTCACGTATGCCGATGCGCCGGTGGAAACGAAATCAAGCTCCTACAATCCCCTCCCGACGTTGTACCCGCGCTTCTGGCTCCCCTGGTTCGGCTCCAGCAAAGAGAGCGGCACACTGGGAGGGTTCCTGACCTTTGGCCAGGACGCGGTAGAGCGCCATTCCTACTACCTGACCGGCCTCTACGGTCCAAAGCATAACCGTAAATGGTATTCATTCGACTATCTCTATGATGGGTTCTACCCCACCTTCCATTTCCAGGCCCAGGACATAGACAAGACGTACAGCAACCTGCTTTCCGGTCCAACAGGAACAGCGTCGTACGTGGAGCGGGAGAAAACGGTCGGCGCTTCGTTCATTATTCCCCTGATCAAAATGCGGACACAGCAGGCGCTCACGATCGGATATCGGAGGAAAGAGCTCTCAGCCCTGACGCAGGTCCCGACCGGGCTCAGCGGACTAATCCCCGCGGAAGGGATACTCTCATCGGGACGGCTGAGCTATCTGTTCAACAGCGCGAGACAATACGGCTATTCAATAAGCCCGGAGGGCGGCAGGACCATCGAACTGGGGTATGAGCGGCTTGCCAGATCGCTCGGCGGTGATTTCAATGTCTCCAAATACACCGCGGACTGGCACGAGTACATCGACTTCCCCTTGAAGCACCATGTGCTCCTGGCACGGGCCTTCGCGGGCGCGTCCTCCGGCGATGTTATCCCGCAGCGCGCATTCCAGCTCGGCGGGGACAACCCCGGCGATATCACGATCCCGGTTGACGAGGAGGCGGTTTATCTGCGCGGCTATCCGACAAACGAGTTCCGCGGGCGCAAGGCCGCGCTCGCGAGCATCGAGTACCGCTTTCCCATCAAGAACCTCGAGGTGGGCATCGGCAACAAGCCCGTCTTCTTCCGCAGGATCCATGGGGCATTCTTTGCCGAGACCGGCAACGCCTGGGACGACACGTTCACCCTCGGGGATTTCAAAAGCGCGGTCGGAACCGAGGGCCGGCTTGATATGTATCTCGCGTACTATGTGCCGATCACCTTTAGGATAGGACTTGCTAAAGCTCTGGACGAAAAAAGAGAGCTGATGCTCATCTTCAACATCTGGATGCCGGCGTTGTTTTAAACCGGAGCAATCCGCGCCGCGAGCAGCGCGCTAAGTAAATTTTGAGTCCTATGACTGTTGGGCGCTGATGGGGCTGCCAAAGGAAATCTCTGGTTTGATCGAACGCTTTGACCGGAACCGCGAGGCGTACAAGGACGTGATCCACGAGGACTCCATCAAGGTCGGCGCGGACACCAAGGCCCCGGAAAATTAGAACCTCATTTTTTTCTGTATACTTCACTGAAAATCCACTATACTACCAAAACGTATGCTGAAATCCTATCTGAAACAGATAACAGACACCGGCATTCGCGGCGACGCGAGGGAGGAGAGTTATTATCCCGCCCTTGCCGATCTGTTTACGGCATACGCCGAAGCAACCGGCAAAAAGGATATCCGAATAACAACTCTGCCGAAGAAGACCGAGGCAGGCAACCCGGACTTCAGGGTCTGGGACGGCAACCAGCATATCGTCGGGTACATCGAAGCCAAAGCGCCGACCGTAGATTACCTGGACCAGACCGAAACCACCGGCCAGCTAAAACGATACCTCCACACCTTTCCCAACCTGATCCTGACCAATTTTTTCGAATTCAGGCTTTACCGCAACGGCGTGCTTGTCGCCAAAGCTAAGATCGCCAGACCCTTCGTCATGTATAAACTCAAAACCGTGCCTCCGGTCGAGCACGAGGCGGAATTCTTAAGCCTTCTCGAAAAATTTTTTTCCTTCTCGCTGCCGAAAGTGTATGACGCAAAAACCCTGGCTATAGAACTGGCCAAGAGAACGCGGTTCTTAAGGGATGAAGTCATCGCGCAGGAGCTTGAGGACGAGGAGAAAAAAGGGAAAGGGTTCATCATCGGCTTTTACGAAGCCTTCAGAAAACACCTTATCAGCGGCCTCTCGAAAGAAGAATTCGCCGACCTCTACTCGCAGACCATCACCTACGGCCTCTTTGCCGCGCGTACCAGATCCGAGAACGGCTTCAACAGAAAACTCGCCTACGACAGGATTCCCAGGACAATCGGTATTCTGAGAGACGTATTTCAATTCGTATCTCTCGGCGAGCTGCCGAAACCGATGGAATGGATCGTTGACGACATCTCGGAAGTGCTGGCAGTCACGGACGTGAAAAGCCTTCTGCACAAATATTTTCACGAAGGTAAAGGCAAAGACCCCATCGTCCATTTCTATGAGACCTTCCTCGCCGAATACGACCCGAAAACACGAGAAATGCGGGGCGTCTATTACACGCCCGAGCCAGTGGTCTCCTACATCGTCCGCTCGCTACATGAAATTTTAAAAAAGCATTTTGAGATACGGGGCGGCTTTGTCAGCAAAGAGGTCACGGTTTTGGATCCGGCGGCGGGAACGCTCACGTTTCTGGCCGAGGCCGCGAAGCTGATCGTGGAAGACGCGGCACGATACGGAGAATCCTTCAGGGAAGAAGCCATCAGGGATTACATCCTTCCGAACTTTTACGCCTTCGAGCTGATGATGGCCCCGTATGCGGTTGGGCATCTCAAGATGTCGTTTCTTTTGGAAGAGCTCGGCTACAAGCTCGGGGATGACGACCGCTTCAAGCTGTATCTCACCAATACCCTGGAGATGGAAGAACTCGCCCAGACCGAATTGCCTGGCATGGCCTCCCTCTCCGAAGAATCCCACCTTGCCGGAAAAGTAAAAAAAGGACAGCCGATACTCGTGATCCTCGGAAATCCGCCTTACTCCGGCCATTCAACGAATGTGTATGACGAGGTGAAGGCCTATTATCAGATTGACGGAAAGCCGCTGGGAGAAAAAAATTCCAAGTGGCTACAGGACGATTATGTGAAGTTCATTCGTTTCGCGCAATGGAAGATCGACCAGGCCGGCGAGGGCGTCATCGGATTTATCACGAATCACAGCTATCTCGATAACCCGACCTTCAGGGGCATGCGTCGCTCTTTGATGAACAGCTTCGACGAAATCTTTATCCTCGACCTGCACGGCAACACCCTCAAGAAAGAGAAAGCCCCGGACGGCTCGCAGGATAAGAATGTTTTTGACATCAAGCAGGGTGTTGCCATTGCGCTGTTCATCAAAAAGAAGGACAAAGACGCGAATTATACACCCAGGTACCGGCCTCCTCCGCAGATTGGACTTGAGTTCGAAGAAGAGAGCACTGAGGAAGAAGAGAAAAAGGAGTGCATCGTCCGTCATGCCGAGCTCTGGGGCCTGCGGGAGAAAAAGTATGCCTGGCTCGAAAAGAACAGTATCGAGACGACAAAGTGGAAAACACTGAAGCCGAAATCCGAATCCTATCTCTTCATCCCGCGAGATGAAAAGCACTTGAAGAATTACGAACGGTTCATGAAAATAACCGACCTGTTCCACGTGAACAGCGTTGGAATCGTAACCTCGCGCGACGGTTTCGTAATTGACGCTGATAAGGCCGCTCTCAAGCGCCGTATCAGAATGTTTATAGACCCCAAAATGCCGGACGAGATCATCAATCAGACTTTTAATCTTCAGGATAAAACAAGCTGGAAGCTGAAGGACGCGCGCGAGGCGGTAAGAAAAGACGAAAAACGAGAGGACAAGATACAGAAGATTTTATACAGACCATTTGACGTGCAATGGATTTTCTATCACGATGCAGTGATAGAGCGTTCCCGCACGGAAGTCATGAGACATATGATGAAGGAGAATTTGGGCCTCATAACAAATCGTCAAGTAAACGGCGAATTCAATCACGCTCTTTGCTCGGATAGGATCATCAACGATTGCACCGTTTCTTTGGAGACAAGGGAAAGATCATATCTTTTCCCGCTCTACCTCTACCCGGAAGAAAAGAAACCTAAAAAGCGAGCCTCCTCAACTGTTATGATGGTCTTTGATGAGGGAAAAGAATATAAAACAAAAAAGCCGAACCTATCAGCTTCACTTGTTGAAAAATTAACAGCAAGCTTCAAGAAAACACCCTCACCGGAGCAGATTTTTTTCTACACGTATGCCGTCCTGTATTCAAACACGTACCGTATAAAATACTCCGCCTTCCTGAAATCGGATTTCCCGCGAATCCCGTTTACGAACAGTTATAAGCTGTTCATAAAGATGGCCGGTTTTGGCGAAGAGCTGGTTAATTGGCACCTCAAGGCGGCAGACCATGAAGCGTGGCCCGAAAGCCTGAAAGGCAAAGGAAACAATAAAGTGGAGAAAGTACGGTACGAAAAGAAAAGGGTCTATATAAACGATCAACAGTATATTAATGACGTACCTCCCGCGGCCTGGGAGTATCGGATCGGCGGCTATCAGGTCTGCGACAAATGGCTGAAAGACAGAAAAGGGAAAGTTCTGTCGCTCGAGGATGTGAAACATTATTGCCTGGTCGTCACGGCACTGAAAAAGACGATGGATATCCAGGAAAAGATCGACGACGTATACTTGGAAGTGGAAAAAGAGATCATGGACTTTACGAAATAATCACGGTTGTACTTGGGTTGAACGAAGGAAAATCATGTTTGAGCAACGTAACGGCTCCGGGACATTGTTGTTGAAAATGCATTGCGGTTTTATCCTCAGCCAAGACCGACCACGAAAAAACCGCCCTCCAGCGTCAGATCGACGCCACTGACCGGCAGATTGATCAGTTGGTGTATGAGTTGTATGGGTTGACGGAGGATGAGATAATGATTGTGGAAGAGGAGAGATAATATGCTGTCGGCATTAGTGTTATTTATAAATTGGCTCGGGTAAATAACGTATGCGTGAATAAACTCCTTGCAATATCCCTCATTAACGATATAATTTATTATATAGACAAAAAGACAAGGGGGTGCTCAGAATGACGAATGCGGCAATAAAAGACGGTCTTCTCGCCCAACTCGACAGACTTCCTCATGACTTGCAGCTCCGCGCCCTTGATTTTGCCAGGACGCTTTACCCCAAAGGCGTAGATGGAAAGAACTTGCTTCGCTTTGAAGTGGCCATCACAGCCGACGACCTGCGTCTTATGGCGGAAGCCATCGAGGAGAATTTTCACGGAGGTACTGCATGATACTCGTAACCGGCGGCACGGGATTTGTCGGGTCCCATCTCATTCAACGCATGCGCAAGGAAGGGCTTCCGGTGAGGGCGATTGCCAGAAGCCCGGACAAGGCCCAGGCGCTCAAGGACCTCGGCGTGGAGGTCGTGGGCGGCGACGTGTCGGACCGGGCCTCGCTCGAAAAGGCCGCGGCAGGCGTAGAGCGCGTGATCCATCTCGTGGGCATCATTCAGGAGGCGCCGGGAGCGACCTTCCAGGGTGTGCACGTTGACGGTACGCGGAACCTCCTTGAAGCGGCAAAAAAGAACAACGCGCGCGGTTTTTTTTATCAGAGCGCCCTTGGCGCCCGTCCCAACGCGAAAAGCGAGTATCACAAGACCAAGTGGGAGGCCGAGGAGCTTGTGCGCGCAAGCGGCATCCCCTATACGATCCTGCGACCGTCGCTGATCTACGGCTCCGGCGACCAGTTCACCATCAGGCTGTCGGAGATGATACGGCTTTCGCCCCTTCTGCCCATCATCGGCTCCGGCAAATCAAAGCTTCAGCCGATCTTCATTGACGATGTCACGACGTGCATCCTGAAGGCCGTGACCAGCGATTGCTGTTTCAACGAAAGCTACGAGATCGGCGGGCCGGATCAACTGACGTATGAAGAGGTTACCGCGGCGATCGCTGAAGCCCTTGGGATTCAACGGCCTAAAGTGCATCTGCCGATTTTCTTCATGAAGTCCGTGGCAAAGGCGCTCCAGGCCGTGCGGTTGAAACCTCCGGTCACCACGGATCAGCTCATCATGCTCCAGGAGGACAATGTCTGCGGCATGCGCGATATCCGCGACGTCTTCGGCGTCGAGCCGATAAAGTTCCAGGAGGGGCTCAGGAAGTTCATGAGCGCACCGTAGCACGGATCACCGGTGAGTAGTTACGATTATTACAGATCCCCCACGTTGTTCCTGAAAGGAGACAAAAAATGAGGACGTTCAATCTGGGATTCAAGGGCATGATACTCATGCTCGCCGTAGTTGTATGCGCGGGAATGTCAGTCGGCGGAGCTCACGCCGCGCAGAAGGCCGATAAACAGAAGGATGACGCCAAAACAGTCCGGGTGGCGACCGAACTGCTCAACATCCCGCTCCTCTGGAAGCCGACAGTCTCGATCAGCGCTTTTGGCGCGATCGATCTAACGGCCTTTCAAAATGCGCTCGTTACCGTCAAACCGTTCAACGATCTGAGAATGAACCCTTCAGAGATCGGCAAGAATGTCGAAAAAAAACATTCCGGCATGAACCTCACCGTGACCACCAAAGACAACGTGGCCGCGTGGTTGACGGACAAATTCGCGTCAATTCTTCAGGAATTTGAGGTTCCCGTTGTCGCGGAGGGAGGCGCTATCTCGCTCGAGGCCGACATCGTTAAATTTTACGTGACCGAGGAATCAGAGTACAAGGCAAATGTCGGCTTGAAGATCAGGGCGAGATCGAAAACAGGGACCGTGATCTGGGAGGGAATGATAGCGGTCAGCAACACGCAGTGGGGCAGTTCCTATAAGGCGGAGAATTATTATAAGCTCCTGAGCAATACCTGCATCGATGCGGTCTACGCTCTTTTGAAAACAGATTCGTTCCTGCAAGCGGTGCGGATGAACAAATGATCGACTTCTTTCACGGAAGTCCGGGATGAGAGCGCGAATCCCTGTGACAATATCACTTTTTTTAACGAGGCAGCGCCTCGGATCGAAGAAATAAAACAGAGTGCGGTCCCAGCCGCAACCAACCAACTGTCATCCGCTATATACATCATGCGGGTATCCGGGTATAATGAACGGCAAATGCGGGTGCGCGTCGAATTCTACGGAGTTCATGCGCCAGGGGCGGCCTTGCGTTCGTAAAAACTATTTTCTGAAAGGAGCACCACGTTGGCGAAACCAAATTTCGATTTTCAAAAGCGTCAGAAAGAAATAGCGAAGAAAAAAAAGAATGAGGAAAAAAAGCTGCGCAAACAGCAGAAAAACACTATTGAGCCTTCAGCGAATCCGGATCAAGCGGCCGAGGGTGAAACGGCCAGATAAATCCTCAGGAGACCGGAGCGTCAACCGGGGTTTTTGGCTGTTGCGCGGTTTTATGAAGATACCGGAACAATGCTCTGGCTGCTTTGGGAGAAGGGGTCTTTTCCACCCGTTCCTCACGGGCCTTTTGAACAAGGCTCGTTAAGCGCTGCCGATCCGCATGGGGAAGTTTGACGATGATTTCTTCGATCAGCGGATCGCTCCCGGCTATCAGTTCATCCCGCCACTTTTCCGCCTTTTTGTGCTCCGCCGATTGCGTGAGACCGCCCTGTTCAATGCGCTGCAGTGCCTCGTGAACAGGCTTCGGATCGTATTTCCGCATCAACGTGCCGATATACTGCATCTGCCTTAGAAGCCCGCCATGTTTGTTGATCTTCTTTGCCAGGGTGACGGCAGTGAACATGTCCAGGGGCAGATCGATGTTCTTGAGCTGCTCGGTCGACAACTTCACCAATCGCTCTCCCAGTTCCTGCAAAGACAGGGCTTCTTTTTTCTTTTGCGTCTTGCTGAACGGCTCCATGAACAAAACCTCGTGAAAAAGTATATGACTATCCCGTCTTCGCCGGCGACCAGCGCGTCA
>JANONA010000169.1:0-2769 GCA_031420575.1 Nitrospirota bacterium
GACAGCGCTCGTGAAATGGCGCTCGCGATCCTTTGCCGCACCGAGGACGGCATCTTCGTCGATACGCTGCTCGCCCAGGCCAGGCAGCGCCTCGATGCGCGCGACAGCGCGTTCCTCCTCGAGCTTGTGTACGGGGCGCTCAGGAATCGGGCGCTCCTGGACTGGACGCTGAACCAATTCTCCGCGAAACCGATAGACACGACCGATGTCCAGACCCGGAATATCCTGCGGCTCGGGGCCTACCAGATGCTCTTCCTTGACCGGGTGCCGGTGAGCGCTGCTGTTCACACGGCGGTGGAGCTTGCGAAAGAACACGGCGGCAAGCATGGGTACGTGAACGGACTGCTCAGGGGACTGGACAGAAAACGGAGCTTGATCAGGTATCCGGGACCTGAAGACCAGGTTGCGCGACTGTCAATACTCTACTCGCACCCGGCCTGGCTCGTCAAGCGCTGGGTTGCTCGGTTCGGCGCCGAGACGACTGAAACGCTGCTCCTGGAGAACAACCGGCCCGCGTTGCTCACGATCAGGACCAATACGCTGAAGACGACGCGGGCCGCGCTCCGGGCCGCGCTGGAAGCCGAGGAGGTGCGGGTCGCGGAAACGACCTGTTCTCCTGTTGGTCTCGACATTCTGTCATCACCGCAGTGGCTGCGCACCCTGAAGGCCTATCGGGACGGCTGGTTCATGGTACAAGACCAGGCGGCCCAGCTCATCAGCCTGCTGCTCGCACCGCAGCCGGGCGAGAAGGTCCTGGATGCTTGCGCGGCGCCCGGCGGCAAGGCAACGCACCTGGCTGAGCTTATGCGGGACCAGGGCATGGTCGTAGCGCTCGAGCTTGATGCCTCGCGGATAATGAAGATCCGCGAGAACAGCAGGCGGCTCGGGACCACGGTCGTCTCGCCGGTCCAGGGAGATGCATCAAACTATCATGAAGGGGCCTTCGACCGGATACTGATCGATGCTCCGTGCTCCGGCCTCGGCGTACTGCGCAGACACCCCGACGGCAGGTGGAACAAGACCGAGCGGACGGTGAGCGATCATACGGCGCTCCAGAGGCGGCTCCTCGAGAACTGCGCCACACTGCTTAAGCCCGGCGGCACGCTCGTCTACGCCACCTGTACCACGGAGCCGGAAGAAAACGATGAGGTGATCGCCTGGTTTCTGAAAGGACCGGGATGCTCCTTCAGGATCGATGATCCCCGCCCCTTGCTTCCGCGGACAGCGGCGGCGCTCGTTGATGGAGGGGGCTTTTTCAGGACTTTTCCGCAAGAGCCGGGCATGGACGGGTTCTTCGGCGTAAGGATGATGAAGAGAGCATAGGGGCAAGCGTCAGGGGGCTTGATAGCCAAAGTTCTTGCTTCTTAAATTTACTGTGGTAAAATGCGTGTTCTGACATGGAACGGTTTCTAAAAGGTCTGGGCTTATTCATTGCGCTTACCGGCGTGGGCATCGTGAGCGCGTTCGCCGTTGTCGCGCTGCTCCTCCGCCAGGAGGAAGTGCGCGTGCCTGACCTCACGGGTCAGGACATCGTGAGCGTAATCGAGACCGTTGCCCAGCAGGGATTGCAGCTCAAGGTGGACCGGCGGGAGCCCCACGCCACCCTGCCGCGCGACGCGGTTGTCTCGCAGTCTCCCGCGCCGGGGAGCGGGATCAAGAAAGGCCGGCAGGTGCGCGTGGTGGTGAGCCAGGGACCGAGCGATATGCAGGCGCCGAAGCTGGCGGGAGAGCACTTCAGGAAGGCTGACATCATGATCCGGCAGGCGGGGTTTTCCCCCGGTGACGTATCGCGGGTGTCCTCTGATAGTATTGAGCGTGATATGGTGATCGCGCAGGACCCGCGGGCCGGGGCCCCGATAGACAGAGGCGGTAAAGTCAGCGTGCTGGTGAGCGCGGGCAAGAAGGCGCGGATGTTCGTCATGCCGAACCTGACGGGAAAGAAAGCGGAAGAGGCGCTCAGGACCATTGACCGAATAGGGCTGCAGTACCGGATCGTCACCAGAACCGCTGGAGACTATGCGTCGGGAGCGGACCGGATCGTTGTTCACCAGAGGCCGGGTGCGAGGTCCCCGGTCGCAGCGGATGCAACGGTGGATATTGTGGTGAGCAGGTAGTTAAGTTCAGGGTTCAGGGTTCAAAGTTCAGGGTTCAAAGTTCAGAGTTCAGAGTGCAAAGTGCTTTATTGAGGAATCCAATGACACGAAAAATCAAGGTAGCTCCTTCCATTCTCTCCGCCGACTTCTCCCGTCTCGGCGAGGAGATCAAAGCGGTCGAGGCCGCTGGCGCGGACATCATTCACGTCGACGTTATGGACGGCCACTTTGTGCCGAACATCACCATCGGCCCTCTGATCGTGGAAGCTGCCCGCAAATCCACGAACCTGCCGATAGACGTCCATCTCATGATCACCAACCCGGAGCTGTATATCGCCGATTTCGCGAAGGCAGGCGCGGACTATATTACCGTGCACGTGGAGACCGCATTTCACCTGAACAGGCTTATCCAGTTGATCAGGGAGCATAAGGGTGTGAAGGCCGCGGTTTCCCTCAACCCGGCGACGCCTCTTTCGAGTCTTGACTACATCCTGCCGGAGCTCGACATGGTGCTCATCATGTCCGTGAACCCCGGCTTCGGCGGCCAGTCCTTTATCCCTTCCGCGATGGACAAGATACGGCGGCTCCGGAAGCGTATCGATGAGCTGGGTCTCACGGTCGAGATCGAGGTTGACGGCGGTGTGAAGCCCGGGAACGCGGCCGAGCTCGCCGAGGC
>JANONA010000170.1:0-3040 GCA_031420575.1 Nitrospirota bacterium
TTCTTACGAGACCATCAAAATTGATGCATTCGTAAAAAGTCTCCACCCAGTGCCGTCATTCTTGTCCGGGTTTAAGAAATTCTCCATTGACCGCGGCAGCTCAAATGGATTATCATCCCTCCATGAACGCATGGCACGGTAAAGCATTGCATGTTGAGCTCTCCTCCGGCAAGGTCTGGACCGAGAATCTCTCTGAACAACTTCTCACTACCCGCATCGGGGGCAGAGGGCTTGGCGTCGAGCTGATGAAGGACTACTTCAAACTCGACCCCTATGACAGCCGCATGCCGATGATCTTCGCTGTCGGCCCGCTCTGCGGCACGCCCGCGCCGGCCTCGTCCCGCATGTCCGTGATATCGCGCTCTCCGCTTACGAATACGATCACCGACTCTTCGGTCGGCGGCACGTTCCCGATCAAACTCAAGTCAGCGGGCTATGACTGCCTCGTGGTCACGGGAAAGGCAAAGTCTCCGGTGTATCTCCGGATTCATGATGACCAGGTCGAGCTCAGGGATGCTTCAAGCCTCTGGGGCAAGGGTTGCCTTGAAACGAACAGGAAACTTGAGCCGGAAGGCTACACGGCCTGCATCGGCCCGGCAGGGGAGCATCTTGTCCGATTCGCGAATATCATGATCGGCGGGGCGAATTCCGCGGGCCGGGGCGGGCTCGGCGCGGTCATGGGCGCGAAGAACCTGAAGGCCATCGTGGCGGAGGGATCGAGGAAAGTCCCGCTTGCCGATCCAGCGGCCTTCAAGAATGCCCAGGATGACGTGATGCGGCTTTTGCGCGCATCGCCCGTGGTCATGGGAGCGTTGGGGCTCGGGGAATACGGCACTGCCACGCTGGTGGATATCGTGGGCCGGCGCAGGATGGCGCCGACGGAGAATTTCAAGAAGACCTTTTTCCCCGAGGCGCGGGCCTATTCGGGACCGAGCCTCAAAAAGGAGTTCGGTTTCAAAAAGCACGGCTGCGCCGCCTGTCCCATCCAGTGCAAAAAGGAAACATCCTGCGGCAGGCCGGTGCCGGAGTACGAGACCTTGTCCCACTTCGGCGCGCTGAACGCAAACTCCGACGCCGAGTCCATCGTCAAAGCAAACCTTCTTTGCAACAATTACGGAATGGACACTATTTCAGCGGCCTCAACGTTCGCGGCCTATGGAGAGTCACGCGGCGGATTCATGTCTCCTGACGAAATTCTCGACATGCTGCGCAAGACCGCCTATCGGGAAGAAGAAGGGGACCGGTTTGCCGAAGGCTCCAAAAGACTTTGCGCGGCCCTGGGCAAGCCGCGGTTTTCGATGAGTGTGAAAGGCCTCGAACTTCCGGCCTACGATCCGCGCGGCTCCTACGGCATTGCCCTGGCCTACTGCACGTCCACGCGCGGAGGATGCCATCTCCGGGCCTACCCCATCAGCCAGGAGATCCTGCGAAAGCCCGTAGCCGTGGACCGCTTCAGCTTCGACGGCAAGGCCAGGATGATCAAGATCGCCGAAGACAATAATGCCATTGTGGACTCGCTTTCGATCTGCGCCTTCGCCTTTCTCGGCGCATCGATCGAAGAGTATGCCCAGATGCTCGCCGCGGCAACAGGCATGCCCTTCACCGGGCATGGACTAATGAAGGTCGGGGAAGAGATTATTCTCACTGAGCGGCGATACAATAAAGAGAACGGATTCAGTTCAAGCGACGACTTTTTGCCTGAGCGGTTCTATACCGAGGCCGGCACCTCGGGCGAAGGTATCGAGGTCCCGCCGATTGATAAGGCGAGGTTCATTGAAGAGTTGGAGAAGTATTACCGGATGAGAGAGAAGCAGTGAACGTGTTATTTAAGCAGTTACGAAAGGACGGATAATCATGGATTTAATATTACTGAGAATAGCGCAGCGCCTGGTCCTGCCGCCGGCGAACATCCTGATTCTGCTGCTTCTTGGATTTCTGGTGATCAGGTTTCGCCGTACCCTCGGCCGCCTGCTCATCGCCGCGGGTTTTCTTTTGCTCTACGGGTTGAGCATAAGCCCCCTCTCCTCCGCGCTGATCGCGCCCTTGGAGAGGGACTTCCGGCCCGTGAACGTGAAGCTCGTGAAGGCCGATGTTATTGTGGCGCTTGGTGGTGGGGCACGTGATCGTTCATGGCTCGGACTCGAACCCGAGCCGGGCAAAAATTCACTCCAGCGCGTGGTTGCGGCGGTCAAACTGTACCGGGCGCTCCATATCCCGATCATGATCACGGGAGGAGCCGGTGACCCCGCCCAACCACTGCTGTCCGATGCTGATGCGATGGTACGCGCGGCGGAGGAGCTCGGCGTTCCGCGGAAAGACATCATTCTTGATAACCAGTCTCCCACTACCCTGGCGAGCGCCGGAGCCGTTAAGCGGCAGTTCACCGGGAAACGGATCATCTTAGTAACCGACGCCTTTCACCTGAAACGGTCCATGGCGATGTTCAAAGCACAGGGACTTGATGTTATTCCCGAGCCGTCGGGATACCTGCGGGGGCAACAGAGCCGATGGTTTTATGCCGCGCTCCCCGGCATGGATTATCTCGACACCTCCGCGACAGCGCTCTCGGAATATATAGGTTATTTCTGGTACCGGGTCAAAGGGGACATTTGAGACAGACCTAAACAGTTACTGTGTGGTACGCGGTGAAAGGCGGGTTATAACGTAACTACTCAGGTTGTCAGGTTCACGGTTCACGGTTGGCTACTTTGCTCTCCTGATATTTTTTGAGATAGTTGATGAATCCACGAACGGCGGCACGTGTTCGTCTGGTCCCAGTTGCTAAGCCTCAATATCTTCAAACCGTTCAATCTTCATCGCTCTTTAACCTTGAACCGTGAACCTTGTAACCTTGAACCTGAGTAGTTAAATTATAACAGCTTATGGGCGTGGTGGTGGCACCGGCGGGTGTCCGGGGATTGCCGGCTGTCCCGGTCGGGCGGTGAAGACGAATTTCCATTCGCTGTATTTGTCTTTTCCCGCAAAGTCCGTATCGTTCTCCGCAAAATTGTCCCGCTTGAGAGGCTTTTTATCGCTTGAA
>JANONA010000171.1:0-4078 GCA_031420575.1 Nitrospirota bacterium
TTCATGTCCGCGATATCGCTCTTGATCTGATCGAAATATTCTTCCCAGAGCGGCAGCTCCCATACGCGCTCACCGGTCTTCTCGCCGGCCTCGCGAATCTTTTGTTTGAACTTCTCGTCCGTGCCGAGCATCCCGATAGCCTCGTGACCGAGGGCGATGGTGCACGCGCCGGTCAGCGTGGCAATGTCAACGATCACCGCGGGCTTGTATTTGCAGGCGTAGGTGAGCGCATCGGACAGGATAAGCCTGCCTTCCGCGTCGGTATTCAGAATCTCAATGGTCTGGCCGGACAGGGTGCGGAGCACGTCGCCGGGCTTGTACGCGCTGCCGCCCGGCATATTCTCCGCGGCCGGGAGCAGGCCGACAATGTTGAGCGGCAATTTGAGCGCTGCGGCGTTCCGGATCGCGCCGAGCACCGCGGCCCCGCCGGACATGTCGTCCTTCATCTTGTCCATGTTCTCGGCGGGCTTGATCGAGATGCCGCCGGAATCAAAGGTGATCGTTTTACCGACGAGCGCGATAAAGGGCTTCTTGCCGCCCTTCCGATACTCGACGATGATGAACTTCGGCGGCTGTGCGCTGCCCGAGGCAACGCCGAGCAGAGCGCCCATGCCGAGCTTCCGCATATGATTCTTTTCAAGGACCTGGACCTTGATCCCGAATTGCCTCGCGAGCTCCTTCGCCTTTGCGGCAATAATCGTCGGCGTCATGTCCGCGGGCGGCGAGCTCACCATGTCGCGCACCATGACCGTGGACTCGGCAATGGCCGCACCGGTCTTCACGCCCTTCCGCAGGCCCTTGACCGCGCCGACGGATTCCGTCAGGAGGGTGATCGTCCGGATATCCTTCGTGCGGTCGTCCTCTTCATCGGTTTTATATTTCAGAAACCGGTAGAGGCCGAGCACACACCCCTCGGTCAGCGCCTGGCCCAGTTCTTCGGCTTCCAGGCCGGTCCCGTCGGTAACAAGCGTGACGTTCCTTGCGCCGGCGCCCCGCAGTGAAGGCGCCGCTTTTCCCGCGGCCTGCCGCAAGCGGTTCAGTGTGAACTCGCTTCGTTTGCCGAGGCCCGTGAGAAGCAGCCGTTCCGCGGCGATCCGGCCTTCGGGGTAGAGAAGATGGACCGCGCCCGTTTTGGGCTTGAAATCTCCGCGCTTGATAAGGCGCGAGATCATGCCGCCCAGCGCCCTGTCCACCCGCCCGGCAACCATCCCCGGCTTCTCATTCTCGAACAGCGGGATGACCGCGGCATCGGTCTTGTGTTTTTCTATTTTAGCCGCAACAACATTGATCTTCATAAGCCCTCACGAATCGTAACTACTCAGGTCGGTTGCTGAGCGCCGGCGCAACAAGAGCGCGATTGCCTTTTCAGCGGCGGTTCTCTGAACATCCAGACGGCGCGGGCGAAGCGGAAGCGCCGCGACCGCTGATAATGACGGGAAAATCGATATTCCCGGTGCTCCTTGCGACGAAGCGAAGTAACTGACCTGAGTAGTTACAAATCCTCAGTCTTTTCTCACCACGATCGGCTCCAGGCCTTCGAGCGTCATTTTGCCCGCTATCTGTTCCGCCCGTTCCTCGGATGCATAGGAGCCCACCCGCACACTGTAGAACAGGGCGACGTTCGTTTCATACGGCACAATCGTGACCACCTCGAACCTTTTATTCAGCCGCTCCTTCAGCCTCAGCGCATTCTCTTCCTCCGTGAAAACCGCCGCCTGCACCGTGTACCGCGCCTGGTCGCGCTCCGGCTCAACGGTCTCGATCCTTATTCGCGCGGTTCCCTGGGCCGCAAAACCCAGCTCTTTGGCCGCTCCGTAGGACAGGTCCAGAAACCTGCTCTTGATGAACGGCCCCCGGTCGTTTATTCTTGCGTTGATACTTTTGAAATTATCGAGGTTGGTAACGCGGATGATCGTGCCGAGCGGCAGGGTACGGTGCGCGGCAGTAAGCGCGTACATGTCGAAGGTGTCGCCGTTCGCCGTCTTCCTGCCGTGAAGCTCCTTGCCGTACCAGGCAGCGGTCCCCATTTCACGGTAGATGCGGATAGGGTCCGGCGCCGGAGCAGGAGCAGGAGACGGCGCTGTGTCGGCAAGGGAAGCGGACGGCGCCTCCCTGCCCGCGCAGGCAGGGAGCATGGTGAACGCCGGCAGAAGAACGGTTCCGAACAACAGTACCGCGCTATACGAGGCGGAACAGAACCGCATCCTGCCGTACCGTTTACGCTGACGCGGCAGGCGCCGCATCAGCCGCTTTCTTTCCTGACGACTTGTATGCCTTGGCCGTGCGAAGCTTTCGCTGCGCCCGCTTCACCTTTTTGCATGCCGCGCGAATCACGGGGTCGGATTTGCTTTCGGCTTTCGTCTTCTTTTCCGCGGCCGTCTGCTTCAGCGTATTGATCTTCTCCCGCAATTTTTCCTGATTAACCTTGATCACCGGTACTCCTCCTTAAAATTTAAGCGTTCCTGAGCTGATATCGAACTGACATAATAGACAAAACCCTTCACAAAATCAAGGAATTTGTGCATACGCCCGCGCAATTGAGGTATTTTCCAAGCCTACTCCCCTTCAAACTCCGTGAGGGCGAAGACCTTATATCCCTTCTCAAGCAGTTTCTTTTTTCCGCCCACATCCGGCAGATCAACGATGAACGCCATCTCCACCACGACTGCTCCGAGCTTTTCAACCAGGGCCGCCGCCGCCAAAGCAGTGCCGCCGGTCGCGAGGAGATCGTCGACCAGGAGCGCCCGTTCGCCTTTCTTGAGCGCGTCCTTGTGTATCTCGATCTTGTCCGTACCATACTCAAGAGCATATTCCTGAGACACGACCTCGGCCGGGAGCTTGCCCTTCTTGCGGATGGGAATGAAGCCTTTCCCAAGCGTATACGCCAGGGCGGCGCCGATAATAAACCCGCGCGACTCAATGCCCACGATGGTATCGAAATCAAAGTCCTCATGCAGGTAGCGCTGGGTGAGGGTATCGATGACGAGCCGGAACCCCACGGGGTCCTTGATGAGCGTGGTGATGTCGCGGAACATGATCCCTTTCTTGGGATAATCGGGGATGGTGCGGATCTTTGATTTGATCGGCATTGTTTTCTCCTTTAATTTTCTATCGTAGGGGCAACCCTGCGTAGTATTTTTGCTCATAGGCCGCAGAGGATGGAAACTCGAGTTGTCCCTGATCTCGTCTACATGAATTTCTCGCATCCCTGCCTCACCGCGTCCACGGACTTCATGAACGCCGCCTTTTCATCAGCGCTCAGCTTAATCTCCACCACCTGCTCCACGCCCTTTTCGCCGAGCTTCACCGGCACACCGGAGAACGTCCCCTGGACCCCGTACTCGCCGTCAAGATATGCGGAACAGGGAAGTATCTTCTTCTTGTCTAAGAGTACCGCCTCGACCATCTCAAGCGTGGCCGCCGACGGCGCATAGTAAGCGCTTCCGGTCTTGAGCAAGGCCACGATCTCCGCCCCGCCGTTCCGCGTGCGGTCGATAAGCTTGTCGATCGTCTCTTTGTTCATCAGCTCCGTGATCGGGATACCGGCCACGGACGAATAGCGCGGCAGCGGCACCATGGTATCACCATGCCCGCCGAGCACGAAAGCGTGGATGTTCTCAACGGACACGCCGAGTTCCATGGCAATGAATGCGCGAAACCGCGCCGAGTCAAGCACGCCGCCCATGCCGATCACCCGCTCCCTGGGGAAACCGCAGGCCTTCATGGCAACGTAAGCCATCACATCCATGGGATTCGTGACCACGATCATCACCGCCTGGGGAGACCGCTTGCCCGTTTCCCTGGCAACTTTTTTAACGATATCGCCGTTCGCCGCCAGGAGGTCATCACGGCTCATGCCCGGCTTACGCGCCAATCCGGCGGTGATCACGATGATATCCGACCCCGCGGTCTCGTCATAATCGTTCGTTCCCGTGACCTTCGAATCGTATCCGAGCACGGGCCCCGCCTCCATCAGATCGAGACCCTTGCCCTGCGGCACGCCCTCCGTCACGTCCACCATCACCACATCCGCGAGTTGGGTCTCCGCGATCCGCTGCGCCAGGGTCGCCCCCACATG
>JANONA010000172.1:0-11757 GCA_031420575.1 Nitrospirota bacterium
CAGAATGGATTTGTAGTCGACCACAAAACCCGCGCCGTCTTTTATCACCACGCGGTCCATGATGCCGCTTATGAGCGCATGGCCTTTTTTATAGAGGAACGGCAGTTCCGAGTATGCGGTATCAGTGCGCTCGAAAATCCAGGCAAGGTCCTTGTTCTCAAGGACCGTACTCAGGATTGATCCGCTCTCTTCAATGAAGGCCTTTTGAACGTCATTTTCGAGCGTCAGGATATCGGGATATTCCCTGATGATCGCGTTAATATCGAATTTCCCGTTCTTCGTATGCTCTTCGAGACAACGGTGGAACACGTTCCCGCGCGTGATGGGGGACACGGTCCTGACTTCGAACGAGGGAAGGAGCGATTCAATCGCTGAACCCTTGGTTTCTTCGATGAAGTCCGTTGCCCGTTTCCATTCCAGCGCTCCGGCACGGGGGAGCGGGGCGATATTTTCGAGAATGGCCCGCACATCGACCTCGACAGCGATCCGCTCCTCTTTCTTCGGTTGACGGTTGGTTTGCGGCTCTGTAGAGAGGTCCTGCGCCTGCCACTGGGGATGGGAATATTGAGTGACAGAGATCCTGGCCTCATCACCCCTTTCCTGGGGCGGCATAATGACGGTCCGGTGCAGATAATCCAGCCAGGTGTTCTGCTTGACCAAGGTCTTGCCCGTCCCGAGTGTGCCGAGCATGATCAGGTGGTCGCGGGCCCGTGTCATCGCGACATAGAGAAGCCGCTGGTGTTCCCGTCTGAGTTCCTCCCGCTCTCCATTATCGCCTTTCCACATATCGTCGTACACCGGGTTGTCCGGGTCCTTGATCGCGATACGCTTTGCCCCGTCTGTTTCGCTGATGAGCGCCTCCGGCCCAATGGTGAGCGACCGTGCAGCCTGATTCATGCCGGGAAGGAACACAACGGGATACTCGAGCCCTTTTGCCTTATGCACGGTCAGGATGCTGACCGAGCCCTGAAACCCGGGAAGGTTCATATCAGACGTGGCCTCGCGTTGCTCTGTCCGGCGGATGTTTCTGACCCATTCGACAAAGTCCTGGAGCGTGGTGTAGCCCCTGCGGTCGAATTCGCGCGCTGTATCGAGCAGCTTGTCGATGTTGAAGATCGCCTGCTTATTCTTTCCGCCGAATCGTATATAAGCGCCGGTGTCGTTGATGATGGTATGGATGAGGGTCGCAAGAGGCGCGACGCCCGCGATTTTTTGCCAACGGTGTAATAATTCCCAAACGTCCGGTCTCAGCTTTCCGAGGGCATCGGCCATATCTCCGCTTTGCCGCAGGAGGTCGAAGAGGTCCTTGTCGGTGAGCCCGAAGAGCGCGGATTTGAGCGCCGCTGCAAGCGACAGGGTGTCGTCCCTGTTCCCGAGGAAGAAAAGGACGTTCATCACTGCCTGGATCTCATCCTCCTCATAGAAGCCGATACCGCCGATCACGCGAAAGGGAATGCCTTGCGCCTGGAGCGCTGCTTCGTATTCCTTGAGCTTTGTGCGCGACTGAATGAGGATAGCGCAGTCGCCGTACGTGGCTGGCCGATCTTTCCAGGTAGTGTCGATCTTCTCGTAGACGATAGCGCCGGTGTCCACGAATGAATTTATCTCCCGCGCAAGAATCTCCGCTTCGGTAAGGGCGGGTTTTAAACCCGCCCCTGCACCCGGCAGGATTTCTATCAGCCGCACGCTCCCTTGGTGTTCTTTCCGCTCCGTTTCAGAAGGCTTATAGGTCTCGGCCCAGAGCCCGGTAAACACTTTGTTCACGGTCTCTATGACCTCGGGTGTTGAACGGAAGTTCTTGTCCAGCGTCAGGACCTCTCTCGATTCAGGAGGCAGAAGCGTCTCCATATTTCGCTTGACGTTCTCGATCAAACGGTAGTTCGCCTCGCGGAACCGATAGATGGACTGCTTCTCGTCGCCGACTACGAACAGCGTGGGGGGCATGAGCTTGTCCGCGCCCTGGCCCGCGAAGATCTCGCTGGTCAACTTGTCGAGGATGGCCCACTGGATATCGCTGGTGTCCTGGAATTCGTCCACAAGGAAGTGAAGGATCTTGCGGTCGAGCCAGTAGAGGATGTCGGGCGATTCCGTATTCTGGAGCAGGCGGTAGGCGTAGATCTCGAGGTCATCGAAATCCAGAAGACCTTCCCTGAGCTTCGATTGCTGATACAGCTCTTCCGCGCGCAGATAAAGCCGGAGCATGCTTATTGCCTCGCGGCCCGCGCGTACACGCGCGTACGAGTTCCTGAACCGGTATAGCAACGCCTGGATACTCTCGAAGAGCGTCTCGTATTCCCGTCTCTTGCTCTTTGCATTGAAGGCTTTGGCGGTGATTTTGGCGTTCTTGCGCGGCGTGCCTTCGAGGGTGAAGTAGACTCGCGCGATCGCTGAAGATGTTTTGAACGCGACATCGACATCCATTGCTTCGGCAAGCAGGAGGTGTCCGGGACCCCCGCAAGCAGCATGGTTATCGCCTTCCGCTCTGAGCAATCGCTCCATCTCCTGGAACGGTATACGCCATTCAGGACTTTGCATGAACGCCTTGAGCTCCGCTCCCGCGGTATCCAGCTCCATGTCCGAGCGGATGGACTTGAGCAGGCCGTCCGGCCCATTGGCGTCGATCTCCATGCGCTTGAGTCTGCTTCTGATCGAGAGCAGAAATTCCATTGCAGCGATAAGCTCGTCAACGGTGAAACTTTTGAGCGGGGCCATGAGCTCCCGGTCGAGGTCTGATTCTTCGAGTGTGTCTTCGATGGACTTTTGGATCTTATACGCCTGGTCCCGGGAATCGAGCACCCCGAAGTCCGGCGGGAGCCCCGCCTCGAGCGGATAACGCTTCAGCAGGTTCATGCAGAAGGAGTGGATCGTCGAGATGCGGAGGTCCTGCCTGCCCCGGATGATCTTCTTGAGCATGGTCTCGGGCAGGTCCTGCATCACGCGTTCTTTGATCTCCGCGGCGGCCTTATCCGTGAACGTGATGGCCACGGCCTGGTCGATGTTGAGCCCGCGATGGTCGAGCGCGTCGAGGAGCGCAAGATAGCGGTCCTTCAGCGCGCGGGTCTTGCCCGAGCCGGCGGAGGCCGAGAGGTGGACGGACTTGCCGGTGTCGGCGGCTTTGGACATGGTTTGGTTTTTAAGGTTGATGGTCATGGTATTAATTCTTTTTTTCCGCACAGCATCTCATTTGCGCAATACCGGCACGTATTCTCGTCCCGTGGTTTGGACGTAAAATCTCCGGCAAGAATGCCCTCGACTGCCTTGCGGGCCTTGTCCATGCTTTGCTGTAAAATTGCCTCGAATTCCTCCGCGCTTCTGGGGCTGGCTTTGGATTTTGACGACGTATGATCATTGCGCGCTTCTTTATTAAAAAGAACAACATCCCGCGCGCCTGCCCCGGTCTTCCCCGCGAGATCATAATAGGCGAGGCCGATGGGTTTCCGCAGGGGCACGGCATGCCGCGCCCCTCCATCCAGGGACAGCGCCTGTTGTGCCATGACGGCATAAACCGGGAGCTGAAAGATATCCTGTTCAGTATTCATCTTCGGCAGGGGATACTTGCCGGTCTTGTAGTCAACGATGATGAAGTTTCCATCGGCATCAACATCGATCCGGTCGATCTTTGCCGAGAGGCCGGCTTCCCCGCCATTCGAAAGGACAAGACGATAGTGTTCTATTTTTTGTTCCAGATAAGCCGGCTTCATTCCCTGTTGCCGGAACTCTTCCTCCGCATCGAGGAAGCGTTCCGCCATGACGGTTACGAAGAGCTCTTTGTCGCGTCTGTTGCGGAAGGTGTCGGCTTCCTTATCAAAGGCGGAGTCCGCGAGCTTTTCGAGGAGCGCGCGGGCTTCGCTTCTGTTTTCCTTCGTGATTGCCGTGCTGTGGGAAAGAGAGAAGTTCCGCAGGATCGCGTGTACCTTGCTGCCGCGGTCCCTGGGCGATAGGTCCTCGGTCACCTCTTCGAGCGGCTCGAGCTTGAGGACATACTTTACATAGTATCTATAGGGACAGTTGATGTACTCCTCCAGTTCCGTGACCCGGAATTCCCGTTTTGCCGGAACCGGGATTGTCGGCGATGGTTCCGCGGATTTGTGCGCGATTGCCGCTTTAATGCCTGACATATCTTCGGTCCCCGCATTCAAGACATCCTGCAGCCCTTGGGCATTTCCTGACAGGCTTATTGCTTTTGCCAGTTCCGGTATGCTGTGGCTCTCTTCCAGCTTCAAGCTGAGTTGGATGCCGGAGGTCTTCTCAATCCCGCGATTCAATAAATCAGCTTTTTTCAGCGGGGTCAACTCTTCCAGGAATGGCGACGGCATCACCGGTCTGTCGCCTTCGTTCTCGGGCCAGGTAAGGGTAACGGTGTCCGCTGACAGCAGAAGACGATAAAAATGATACGCCGCGTTCAGGCGCGCCTTCTCGAGCGTGCGCACGCCCATGGTCTCAAGTGTTCGTTCGGGCAGGAAGATGTTCTGCGGCAGACGCTGGGGGAACGCGCCGTCAACAAGACCGCCGAGGTAAATCTCTTTCCACGGATGGCCCATGCTTTCCTCGAGCCCCAGGATCTGCACACCGCCCTCATCCTCGGGCGGCACCTGGAACCGCGCGTGCATGAAGGTCTTCTTCAAAAGGAACAGCCACTCGTTCAAGGTGTACGTGTATTCAGGGAAGAGCTTCCCCGCTTTGCCGAGAGATTCGAGGGTATCGTTCAATTTCTTGTAAGCCTGAAGATTGACGTTCAACGGGCCGTGAATTTTATCCACGCGCGCCGCGAGTCCTGACCAGGATATGAGGCTCTTGAGGCGCTCCATCCAGAGGGAAAGGGGGGCCGCATCTTTCGTGAAAAAGGGTTCGAGGGCGCTGAAAAGGTCCTTCAGCGGTTCGGAGAGGGGGTCCTTGCCGTCTTCACCCGGAGTATGATATTTGAGGGCGGCAAGCAGCTTCTCCTTACCGCCGATTATTCTCTTGTCCCGCATGAGCCTGTCGAGCGCCGGGGCAATTGACGGCTTCCCGCTGAATTTAATAAACGGCGCGCTGAATATTCGCAGCAACGACGGGCCTGAAAAATCCTCCTGGCAGGCGCGCAGGAGCGAGATCACCGCCGTGGCAACCGGCGAAGCGCTGAGCTGTCTGCCGAGCGCGCGGTTGTAGGGGATGCCGTAGTCATTAAAGAGCTCTTCCACGAGCGGGCCGTATTCGTCGAGGGCGGGAAAGGCAACGAGAATGAAGTCCGGCGCAGTGCCGCTCTTTATGGACCTTTTCACCATTCCCGCGATCAACGAGACCTCTTCGCGCGTATTGACCGCGGAGAGCAGTTTCAGGTCCTTCGCGAATGACGCGGGCTCGGGAGCGGTCTTTATTATTTCCGCGAAGGGCTTGTCCGAGAACATCGCCTGGGCCAGGAACAGGTCCGCGTTGTCCGGAGATATCCCGTCCCGCTTCGGCATGAGCCCGATATCAGACAGGAAGTCTTTTGGTATCCTGAGGGGGTGGAATTCTCCGGCCCGATTCAGCAGATCAGCGGAGGGCGCATCCACGAAGTAGGCGCAATCCCCGCGGGCAATCACTTTTTTCAGGAGCTCCGCTTCGAGCCTGCCCGCGTCCTGAATGCCGTCAATGACGATCCGGGAATAGCGCGCGAGCCATTGGGGGTCGAAGCAATCGCGCAGCCAGGCGCGCAAGCCCGCCGGGTCGGTCAGGTTGTGTTTCTTCAGCACCGCCGCATATCGCGCATAGACGTCAATGAGCAGCTTGACCTGGGGCTTATCAAAAAACTCCGCATCCTTGATCTTGAGAGAAAGGTCATCGGGTGTCACGTCCGCCGCGGAGAGCTGCTCGATCATCTTCGCAAGCGCGGCGGAGAGCGCCGGCGCGAGCAGGTCCGGACTCTGATGAAAGAGGGAATTGCCGATAAGGCGCTCCTTGACTAAGCCCTCAAGCAGGACCAACCTGCTGTTCTCGTCCATGAGCCGCGGACCATTGAGGCGGGAGTAGAGCTTCTCGAAGAACTGGTGGAGCGTCTGGATATCGGGCTGGACGAGCGCCGAGGAGCCTTTGCGCTCCACGAGCTCCAAAAACAGCCTGCCGTACATTCGCTTCATGCGCGAAGAGGGCACGAGGATTAAAACATCGTTGTAGATAAACGGCGGACCGGGTCTGGACGCAAGCGTTTCTTCCAGAATGCGGGTTTTTTCCGTCCAGCCCGAGTTCCCGTATGGCAGCATGATGCAGTTCATCATCCGGTGATTATGCCACAAGTCCCGTAAATAAACAATGCTTACGCAAAAACATGCCAAGCCAAAGTAGAAATGTCCGGTTTTTAGAGAGTGGGGCAGAGATGTTGCTCATCGGGTATCAACGTTCCTCAGAGGTCCTTTTGCTGCGGAGGCTATTGACAAGAGCCGTACAATCGTGTAAATTATGTACGTCAGGAGGTGAACAATATGGCAACGAAACTTACCCTGCGGCTCGACGAGGGTGTCATTCGGAATGCGAAGCGCGCCGCCCGTGTCCGGGGCGTCAGCCTGTCCAAAATGGTAGCCGGTTACTTCCAGGCCATCTCCGAAGAAAAGAAGGGGCAAACCGAATCAACGCCCGTTCTCGCGGAAATATCGGGAGTGCTCAGTCAAAAGACCGATGCGAAAAAACTTATCGCGGGCTACCGGAAGCACAGCGAGGAGAAATACCGTTGAAAACCGTTTTGTGCGACATCAACTTCATTCTGGATATCTTTCTAAAGCGAGAGCCCTTTTATTTCCCCGCTGCACGGCTATTCACTATGATCGAGGCGAAGCAGCTAAAAGGATATCTGTGCTCGAACAGCTTCCCTACTCTCTTTTATATATTGGCTAAGGAACTCAAGCGGGACAAGGCAATGAAGGTATTGGAAAAGGTTCGGATCGTGTTCCGTGTGGCCACTGTGGATGAGAAAGTAATCGACCTATCACTTGCGTCCGATTTCCGGGATTTCGAGGATGCAGTACAGTATTATTCCGCTGTCAGCGCGAAGGCAGACTGCCTCATTACCAGAAACAAAACCGATTATGTAACCGACGACCTTTCGATCATGACCCCTGAAGAATTTCTTGCAGCAATCGCAGCATAGTTGCCAAAAGAGCAAGTCCGACATTATGACATCATTAAATGTTGTGATGAATTTAACCTGAAAAGCTTTGGCATGGAATTGAACGGCAAGCCCATAAGACGGGTTCCAAACCGAACGCGGGGATTCTCCAAAAATTTGAATTATAAGAAACTGCCCCAAATATTTATTTCTTCCAGAATGCGGATTTTTTCCGTCCAGCCCGCGTTCCCGTATGGCAGCATGATGCAGTTCATCATCCGGTGATTATGCCACAAGTCCCGTAAATAAACAATGCTTACGCATATCCCAGTTTGCCGGCGTTTCTGAGCACGAAAAGGACATTGTATGCTCAAAACAGCTTTCTGCATTTACGGGACAAGTAAAACCTAAAAACCGCGGTTGCATCTTGGGCTTCACTACTCATCGATCAGCAGGATTGTGAAGGGCGAAAGGTAAAGTCAAGCCGCAAGACTTGACCTTATAGGTTCTCTATAGGTTTGCAGATGGCCATGGACCCGGACAGATTCCTCCAAATAGCGATTCGAAGTGCATGTCCATCCCGTCTCCAGTTTAAAAGGTGCATCCGACTCTATCCGCGGTTGTATCCGCAGTCGCTTGGAAGCGCCTACTTTTGGTATCCGTGTCAAAGGTCTTGATGTCCTCCCGCTTTCGTCTCGACCAGTTCAGGTCAGGCGTTCTTCAGGTCCTCGGGCACGGGACTGCCCGGCCGGTCCGCGATCTTTTTGGCCGCGGCGTCCGGTTCCGCCTCGCTGTAGGTGTACACGAGCGCGGCCCCGAGGACATGGGGAAGCGTCTCGATCGCCTTCATCTTGTCCATCTCCTCGCCCGTGTCCTTCCCCTCGATCGTCACGACCACGGTGCCCTTCCGCCGATCATGGAAATGGACATCGCACAGTCCCGAGCGCTTCAACGCTTCGAGCGCCGGCTCCATGTTCACCGGCAGGACCTTGACCACGAGACTGGAAATGTTCACGATCAGTCCGCCTTCACGCCTTCGTTCAGGGTATCGAGCAGGTTGGAGCTCGTCTTCGAATTCTTCGTGCGGAAGTCCGCCTTGAAGGTGTTCTTGATCGCTTCCGGGATATTGACCTGCGGCACATGGCACTGCAGGCAGGGATACCGTTTGCCGTCCAGGACACCCTTCAGGTCCTTGCCGGTGTCGATGTCGAAAAAGTGTGACTTGGGCATGGGGGTCGCCCCCAGTGCCCCCGCATGTTCCGGCATGTGGCAGTTCAGGCAAACGTTGTACGTCTCCGCGAGGGGCAGCATGCCCGTCAGGTCATGGGGAATGAGCGGCGGGCTGTTCTCAAAGGCCCTCCCGAGGCGCTTGCTTTTGCCCGGCTCGGCCTTGCCGTATTCGCCGTGCGCAGGCTTGACCTTTGTTTCGTCGTAGAGCATTTCCTTCCGGAGCCCGATTTCTTCCTCGCTCCTTGCCTTTGTCTGCGCGAAGGCGCTGCCCGCGGCGAAGGCGCCTGCCAGCAACAGGATAACGACCATGATGAAGTGATTCCGTTTCATGATGCTACCTCCTTTGGATCCTTATCTGTCACCTGCGTCCTGAGCCCGAAGCGCATCGCCCGGTCCGGGCACACCTCGATGCACCGACCGCTCATTCCGCATTCCGCAATTGTCTTTACGCCTTATACACCTTCACGGCGCACTTTTTATAGTCAGGCTCTTTCGAGATCGGGCAGGTGGCGTCGAGCGTCACCTTGTTGATGAAGACCTGCTCGTCGAAGAACGGGACAAAGATGAGCCCCTTGGGCGGCAGGTTCCTGCCGCGGGTCTCGACCCGGGCCTTCACCTTCCCGCGGCGCGACTCGATCCAGACGAGTTCGCCGTCCTTGAACTTGCTCTCCTGGGCGTCCTTCGGGCTCATGTAGCAAAGCGCCTCGGGCGCGGCCCGGTAGAGCTCGGGTACCCGCATGGTCATGGTGCCCGTATGCCAGTGTTCAAGCACGCGGCCGGTGCAGAGCCAAAGCGGATACTCAGCGCTCGGCATTTCCGGCGGGTCGATGTAGTGACGCAGGAAGATCTTAGCCTGGTTCGGGAGCTTGACCTTCTCCTCGCCCTTGGGCCCGAGAAGGTCGCCCTTCGGAATCTCTTTCATCGCGTCACCGTAGAAGGCGAACTTGCCGTGGTTCGCCGCCTTCGCGTAGGGATCGTACTCGGCGTTGAAGCGCCAGAGAGTCTCCTTCCCGTCCACCACCGGCCAGCGGAGCCCCCGCACCTTGTGATAGGTGTCGAAGTCGGCCAGGTCGTGCGCCTTGCCGAGGCCAAACTTGCGGTACTCCTCCCAGAGGTACTTCTGAAGGAAGAAGCCGTAGCCCTTGAAGCCCTCGACGTTCCGCTTGTCGCCCGCCGCCTCGCTGTTCAGGAAGCCCTTACCCACCGGGTCGGGCCAGGCGAAGGTCTTCGCCTCCTTGTTGGCGAAAAGCACGTCGAACAGCGTGTCCTTCCCGGTGTATCCCATCTCATGTGCCTTGCCGATAACGTCGGGCAGCGTAGTCTTGTCGTCGATCTTCCATTCCTTCCAGACCTCCGAAAGGGTGAACCGCTTTGCGAACTCCGTCGTCTGCCAGGTGTCGGACATGGACTTCCCGATCGGCGTTACCTGCTGGCGCCAATGCTGGGTCCGGCGCTCGGCGTTGCCGTAGGCGCCCCATTTCTCGAAGATCATCGCCGCCGGCAGGATCAGATCCGCGACCTTGCAGGAGATGCTCGGATAGGCGTCGGAGACCACGATGAAATTGTCCATCTCTCGGGCAGCCGCGATCCAGTGGTTCGCATTGTTCGCGCTCTGCCAGGGATTGTTCACCTGCACCCAGACCCACTTGATCGCCCCGTCCTCAAGGTCGCGCATGATCTTCATGAAGTGCGAGCCGATGACCGGGTTCAGCGTTCCCTCGGGCAGCTTCCAGATCTTCTCGGTGATCTGCCGGTGCTTCGGATTCATGACCACCATGTCCGCCGGGAGCCGATGGGCGAAGGTCCCGACCTCGCGTGCCGTTCCGCAGGCGCTCGGCTGGCCGGTCAGGCTGAAGGCCCCGTTCCCGGGCTGGGACTGCTTGCCCAGCAGGAGATGGATGGCGTAGATCTGCTCATTCACCCAGGTCCCGCGCACGTGCTGGTTGAAGCCCATGGTCCAGAAGCTGACCACTTTGCGGTCCTTCTCGGTATACAGGTCGGCAAGCGCCTGGAGCTTCTTCTTGAACTCGTCGAGCGGCTCATCGGCATTGCCCTTGGCAAGTGGTGCCACGAAGTCGAGGGTGTAGGGCTCGAGGCCTTTCTTGAAGTCCTCGAAGCTGATGGCCCAATGCAACCCGGCCTTGGCGGCGTTCTTCATCTCCATCTTGTCGCCTTCCTTGATGCCCAGGGCGCCCATTGCGATGGCCTCGTCCTTCGTAATGATCTTGAAGGCCTCCTTGCTGGCCGTATCCAGCTCTTCTTTCTTATACTTCGGGTGGTCGATCTTCGGCCGCAGCCCGTAGCCGATGTCCACGAAGCCGGTAGCGAACACGCAATTCTGGTTCACGAACTCCCAGTCAACGGCGCCTGGACGGTTCACGATCTCCCGGAGGATGTAGTTCTGGATGGCAAGGTCCGTGTTCGGCTTGAAGACGATCTCGATATCGGCGAGGTTGGAACAGCGGTTGGTGAAGGTCGTGAGGTTCACGATCTTGACGCGCTTGGTGTCCGTCAGCTTGCGGTTGGTGATCTTGGACCAGAGGACCGGGTGCATCTCCGCCATGTTCGCGCCCCAGAGCACGACCGTGTCGGAGTGGTGTATGTCGTCGTAGTTCCCCGCCGGCTCGTCGATGCCGAAGGTCTCCATGAAGGCGGCCACGGCGCTGGCCATGCAGAGGCGCGCGTTCGGATCGAGGTTGTTGGAGCGGAAGCCCGCCTTCATCAACTTGGCGGCGGCATATCCTTCCATGATGGTGTACTGGCCGGAGCCGAAGATCGCGACGCCCTTCGGCCCGAGCGCGGCGTAATGTTTCTTGAACTGCTTCGCCATCTCATCGAAGGCCTGCTTCCAGGTGACGGGTTTGAACTTTCCCTTCTTGTCGAACTCGCCCCTGGCGTTCATGCGCATGAGCGGCTCCGTGAGCCGGTCGGCGCCGTAGATGATCTTGGCATTGAAATAGCCTTTGATGCAGTTCAGGCCCATGTTCACCGGCGCCGCGGGGTCGCCCTTCACGGCGACGATCCGGTCGTCCCTGGTCGCGACCATGATGCCGCAGCCCGTCCCGCAGAAACGGCACACGGACTTGTCCCATTTCCAGCCGATCTCCGCCTTCTCCGCGATTGCCAGAATATCCTCCGGCACGCTTATCCCCACCGCCGTCGCGGCGGCAACGGCCGCCGTGATCTTAATGAACTCTCTTCTCGATAATGACATGGCTGCCCCCTTCCGTGGACTGAGACCTATGGAATATTTCCTTGCAAGTGTAATAGAAAATCGACGAGAAAAAGTATGACAGGGATCATACCCGGACCTCGCCCGCCGACTCGTCAGATCGGCCTCCCGGCCGATGCTCTTCACGTGCATACAGAAAGTGTAGCAGTAAAAAGATACCCTGTCAAGGAAGGCAGGGAAAAGGCAGTGGGTCAGTTTGAAATTATCGGGGCTTGATTATGCTTGACCGTTCATG
>JANONA010000173.1:0-16157 GCA_031420575.1 Nitrospirota bacterium
ATGCCGCGCTTGACCCGATCCTGCCGCACGGCGAGCGATCGTATCTCGGCAAGTCCATCCCAGCTTATATGGAGCGCGCACACACCGGCGAGCGATCCGTTGTCCTCGTACACGTGGAAATCGCGGAGATGTTCATAGAGCTCGTTCAGCGCGCGGGGCAGCATCTGGCCGGAATCCGCATACTGGTTCACCAGCGATTGGATCGCTTTAACGTCGAATAACCTTGCCTTGCGTATCATGACGAAAAAATACTCTGTTGGATAAATAAAGTCAAACAAAAAATAGTACCTAAAAACTGCAAACCACAGAGACCACAGAGATAAATCTTGAGTATAAAAACCTTGAAACCCTTTTCTTCTCTGTGTTCTCGTGATTTTGAATTTAAAAATACTGGGCTATTAACACTCACCTTTTGAGTGCACAGAGAGAAACATCTGTGTTATAATTTATTTCTTTTAATCAGCATGTTACTCTGTGAACTCTGTGGTTCGATTGCATGATTTAGGTAGTAATAAAAATAGTAACTGCTCAAGTCAAACCACAAAACACGAACCTTCCGCGCGTTCTTGAGCGCGCGCTTACGCCGCGGAGCAAAAGGACTCTTGACTTTAACCGGTTGATTGGAGTATATTTTATTTAAGGTAAGCGAAGCTCATTGCAAAGGTGAAGGCGGTTACCATCCTATGATGTTCGAAAAATTCACGGAACGAGGAAGAAAGGTAATTGTCTACGCGCGGGAAGAGGCCGAGCGGCTCCAGAACGACTACCTTGGCACGGAACACATGCTGCTTGGCTCTCTCCGTGAAGAAGACGGCATCCCGGTCGCCGTGCTTCGCAAGATGGGCATCGATGTCTACCAGATCCGGATGGAGGTGGAACGAAACCTGCCCTCGAGCGGAAACACCCTCACCTTCGGCGATATCCCCTTCACTCCCCGCGCGAAAAAAGTCCTTGAATACGCGGTCGAAGAAGCCCGGCTCCTCGGTCATAATTATATCGGCAGTGAACACCTGCTCCTCGGCCTTATCCGCGAGGAAGAAGGCATAGGGGGCAAGATCCTTCGCAGCTTCGGCGTGAACCTGCTCGGGTCCCGGCAATTGGTCATCAATTATCTTCGCCGGGCCGCCACCCAGGTGAGCGCCAAGAAGAGCCCTACACCGGCCCTTGACGAGTTCAGCAGGGACCTTACGCAGCTTGCCAGGGCCGGTAAGCTCGATCCGGTCATCGGACGCGATCAGGAAATAGATCGTCTTCTCCAGATCCTTTCCCGCAGGACCAAGAACAATCCCATCATTATCGGCGAGCCCGGCATCGGCAAGACCGCGATCGTCGAGGGACTTGCGCAGAGGATCATCAGTTCCGATGTGCCGGAGAATATCCTGAACCGGCGTGTTGTCTCTCTCGACCTCGGCGCACTGATCGCGGGCACCAAGTACCGCGGCCAGTTCGAGGAACGGCTCAAGATCCTCATGAAGGAGATCCTCCAGGCGGACAATATCATCCTGTTTATTGACGAGCTGCACACCCTGGTGGGAGCGGGGGCCGCTGAGGGCTCGGTCGACGCTTCAAGCATGTTGAAGCCGGCTCTGGCGCGTGGTGAGATCCAGTGCATCGGCGCCACTACGCTCGACGAGTACCGGAAGTACATCGAGAAGGATGGAGCGCTCAAGCGCCGGTTTCAGCCGATCTACGCGCAGCCGCCCTCCCTGGACGAGACCATCAATATCATCAAGGGGCTCCGGCCCAAATATGAATCGCACCACAAGATCAAGATCACCGACGAGGCCATCGTGGCCTCCGCGCGGCTTTCGGACCGCTATATCACGGACCGGTTCCTCCCTGACAAGGCCATTGACGTGATCGATGAAGCGGGCGCCAAGGCGAAACTCAACCGTTACACCTACCCCGCCGAGATGAAGCTCATCGAGAAAAAGCTCAAAAAACTTGAACAGGAGAAGAATCTGTTTTCCCGGATCAAGGATTACGTGCGGGTTGAGTCCATCCATGAAGAGGAAGACCGCCTGCGTGATACGCTCGACGGCATACACAAAGACTGGAAAAACACTCAGGAAAAAAACATTCCCGTTGTCGATGAAGAGGACATTGCGATGATCGTGTCGCATATCACCGGCATTCCCCTCGCGCGGCTCGAGGAAAAGGAGACCTCGCGTCTTCTCAGAATGGAAGACGAGCTCCACAAGAGGATCGTCGGCCAGGACGCGGCGATCGAGGCCGTGTCTCGGGCCATTCGCCGCTCACGGGTCGGGCTCAGGACGCGCAAGCAGCCCATCGGCTCGTTTATCTTCCTCGGTCCCACCGGTGTCGGTAAAACCGAGCTCGCCCGGGCGCTCGCACTGTTCCTGTTCGACAGCGAAGACGCGCTCATTCGCGTCGACATGTCCGAATACATGGAAAAGTTCAGCTCATCCCGGCTCGTCGGCTCGCCTCCGGGATATGTCGGGTATAACGACGGCGGGCAGTTAACGGAAAAAATCAGACGTCGTCCCTACTCGGTTGTGCTCTTTGACGAGATCGAGAAGGCCCACCCGGATATTTTCAATATGCTCCTCTCGGTGCTCGACGACGGCCATATGACCGACAGCTTCGGCAGAAAGGTTGATTTCCGCAATACCATCATCATCATGACGTCGAACCTCGGCGCCAGAATGATCGATAAAGATACAACGCTGGGATTCATGCAGGCAACCGCTATGACGCACTATGAAAAAATGAAGGAGAACGTCACCGCGGAGCTCAAGAAGTCCTTCAATCCCGAGTTTCTGAACAGGATCGATGAAGTGGTCGTCTTCCATCCGCTCACGAATGAGCACCTCATCAAGATCGTGGGTATGCTGGTCGACGAGCTGAATAATCAGATGCTCATGGACCGGAGCATCCAGCTCGAGGTAACGCAGGAAGTCAAAGAGTGGCTCATTCAGGAGAACTACCAGCCCACGTACGGAGCCAGGCCTCTGCGTCGGGCGATACAGAAATATCTGGCCGATCCACTGTCTGAGGATATTCTGAGGGGACGCTTCAAGGACGCGCACAAAATACTCGTGACGCTCAAGGACGACGGTTTGGTGGAGTTTCAGGAAGAAGAAGCCGGTCTACTGGCGAACGTCTGACCTGTTTTTCATCGTTACCCCTTCTACTGCCTCCTGAAAGTCTTTTTCGTCAAAACCTCCGGTACCATCGTATCGGCATCGATCATGAATGCAATCCCCGGCTCTTCCGCGTGTTTTACCATTTCTATTGCCTCTTCTATCTCCGAGATCGGCAGGACAGCGCCTGACGTTGACGTCGTTTGAATGGCAATAACCATTTTTGATGGATCGCCCATCATGTTCTTAACCGACTTCACCGTTCGGGACAGTACTTCCATGCTCTTTTGGTAACTCAGATTCTGTTGTTCCCTGATCTCCCGGTGGGGAATTGCAATCCAGTACAGGTCGATGGTCATTTTTTTAAAAGCATCCATGTCATAGGAAAACCATGCGAGCTGCTCTTCCACCTGCGTGAAACCGGGAACATGGAGCGGTATTCCAATCTTTACCTTCTTGTTGGCTGCCCGGGACGACTGCATAACGTTCCTCAGAAGCAGCATCAGCCTATCCCTTTTTAGTCCGGTCCAGTTCCAGAAACCTTTTCCATAATCCTGAATCCGATGGGCTCCGGAATCATTATCTATCTTTGCAAATACTCTTCTGGGGTTTAGCGGTGATCCGAATTTCTTCTTGTACTTTTCAAGCGCCGTCGGACTCATTCCTTCGGTATCACGGTAGTAAAAGTCCTTGTCTATAAATATTCCGTCCACCGAATAGGCGGCAATATCCTTGAAAAAATCCGCTATATAAACAATGGCATAGGGATTAAAAAGGTCTAATTTTCCCGTAGGCTGGAGGGTGCCGCTACCCGGATCATACCGTACATCTTCCCAGTCAGGATGTTCCGCGAGTGCCGCCTCCATGCCGCGGGTGGGGAGAATGACGAAAATGGCGAGTCCCGCCTGATGGGCAAGAAAGACGTTGTTCGTGAGAGCGGTCTTATTTATGCGTCCCTTCTCCATGATTGGTCGCAGGATGATCGTATTCGCACCGCCGTTCCTGAGCGAAAGAAAAAGTTTTTTCATCTTTTCATAATCCGTTGGAACGGCGCTGAGATAGAAGGCATTGACCGTCGACGCCGTTGGCGCCTCCGTTGCGGTGACTCTCACCGTGAAGGACAAGAACACCACGACAGCGAAAAGGGGCGCGGCGAACCGTTTCATGCTTCGCAAACACGTTCCGGACATATTACGACCTCCTGAAAGCGGGATGGCGCCGCCTGATGAGCGCATTCATATCATCTTTCCTGCAAATCGTTGTGCCGCCGCCAGCGCCTGAAGCGGCATGTTTTGCGCATTGTCCAGCAGGTAAATATTCTTTTGGGAGCCTCGGGAAAGCAGGAATAATCCATCCGCCGATCGAAGAGGCTGAAACGAAATATTTTCCAACAAAGCGGGTTCTCCGTCGTCACCTCGATGTTCTTCCGCGAAAACAAGATAATCGTTGAGAAACGGGATGAGCGTATTGACGTGTTCAAGAAGCGCCTGTTTATCGACCGCGAAATTCCGCTGCGAACGGTATGATGCGTTCAGGGTTCTCATTCCCGGGGGAGCCGCGGCATCGTCTTCCGCATTCAGTGAAAGGGAGAAAAACTCACGAGGCCGTGTATAGTCCGGCAGGAACAGCGCGTGCCGGCACATGCCGACCGGAACGACCTCATTCCGAAGTCCGATGAACAGCGTTGATGAAAGCCGATGCTGCACCGTGTTCAGAAGCACGGCGCCTGCCTCCACAACTCCCCGCGTGGTTTTGAGGCCGATGATCCGGTTGTTTCCCGTGACGAGCCCGGAAACCTTCTCGTTGCAGATGACGTCGCCGCCCTCTCGAAGAATAATGCCGTACAGCTGGTCGGCAAGCTTTTTAAAACCGCCGTGGAGAGAGCGGGGGGTGATATCGCATAAAGTAATCAGGGACGCAAAAGACAGGTCTTCCGCTGGTTTCTGAAAGAAAAAAAGCGACTGAAGATCGAAGAACGCCGTCAACTCCCGACTGAAGCGGTACGTACGGAGAAATCCGGCGGCGGCTCTGTGCTTCGACAGGTATGATGAAACACGGCTTTTTGTATTCCGCACGGCTTCCTTATGCAGCTCGCGGTAGAACCGTGCAAGCGTGTTTATTTCCCTGGGAAATTCCCTTCTGAGTTCTTCCAGGGTATCGCTCCATTCGGCATAAATGGTAATTCTCCGGTCCGGGAGCGCTACCTGGTAGCAGGGAGAAGGGACCGATATTTCCTGAACAAGCCCAAGGCGCGCTGAGAGCTCGTGGAGCTCCCCGCCCGGTTCAAAACCATAGGACAGGGCCGGAGCGACAAAAAAAGTAAATCCATCCTTTTTAAACACCCCCGTTGCGTTGTCCACTGACACGCCGCGTTCAAAGACGATGGTTTTTTTCTTCTTGCCGGCCAACAGCGCCGCGGCGGCAAGTCCGCCGAGCCCTGCGCCGACCACGGCTACATCGTATTTCGGCATGAGTGCTCCTTGAGGTTCGAGGTTCACAGTTCAAGGTTCATGTCACTGGCTGTATCGCCAAAACCGGAACATTGACCCATCATAGCTTTCCAACCTTGAACCCTGAACCGTGAACCGTTCAAACCGCATTCTCACAAACAAAAAAGGAAATAGGGAATCTCATCGAGCCTCCTATTTCCTCTCTCTTCTTTACGGATATGACGACTTTTGGCGGGTTATTTCGTATCAGGTCTTTCACGCATGGCTTCTTTACGCGACAACCGTATTTTCCCCTGCCGGTCGATCTCCAGCACCTTCACGAGAACCTCGTCGCCTTCCTTGAGCGCGTCGGTGACTTTCTCGAGCCGCTGGTCGGAGATCTGTGAGATGTGGAGAAGGCCATCGGTGCCGGGGAATATCTCCACAAAAGCGCCGAAGTCCATGATCTTTCTGACCTTGCCCATGTAGAGCTTGCCGACCTCGGCGTCCTGTACGATGCCCCGGATGATCTCCTTTGCCTTGTTCGCCGCCGCTTCGTCGGAGGACGCAATATTGATCGTACCGTTGTCCTCGATATCGATCTTCGCTCCGGTCTGCTCAACAATGCCGCGGATCACCTTGCCGCCGCTGCCGATCACGTCCTTGATCTTGTCAACGCTGATCTGCATGGTGATAATGCGCGGCGCAAAGGCGCTCAGGTTCTTCCTCGGCGCTGCAAGCGTCTCAAACATCTTGTCGAGGATATGCAACCGCCCGACCTTCGCCTGTTGAAGAGCCGCGCGCATAACGTCGATCGTGATGCCCTCGATCTTCATGTCCATCTGGAGCGCGGTGATCCCCTGGCTCGTTCCGGTGACCTTGAAATCCATGTCCCCGAGGTGGTCCTCAAGCCCGAGAATATCGGAGAGCACGATCACCTTGTCGCCTTCCTTGATGAGACCCATGGCGATACCCGCGACCGGGGCCTTGATGGGCACACCGGCGTCCATGAGCGCCAGCGTGCCGCCGCAGACCGTGGCCATGGACGAGGAGCCGTTGGACTCGAGGATGTCGGATACGATCCTGATGGTGTACGGGAACTCCTGCTTGGTCGGCATCATTGCCTTGAGCGCGCGCTCCGCAAGCGCCCCGTGGCCGACCTCACGCCTGCCCGGTCCCCGCAGGGGTTTGGTCTCGCCCACGCTGAAGGGCGGGAAGTTGTAGTGGAGCATGAACGTCTTATAGTACTCTCCTTCGAGGGAGTCGACGCGCTGCTCGTCCACCGAGGTCCCGAGAGTGATAACAACCAGGGCCTGGGTCTCGCCGCGGGTGAACAGGGCTGAACCGTGCGTCCGGGGGAGCATGCCGACAACGGAACTGATCGACCGGATCTGGTCCGGCTTTCGTCCATCGGCGCGTACGTTCTTCTCCAGGATGATCTTGCGCACTTCGTCTTTTTCGATAGCGAAAAAGATCGTTGCTATCTGGAGGTTCCTCGTGGGGTCTTCGTTCTTGAGCTTCTGCTTGATCTCGTCGAGCAGCGCATCAAGGGTTTTCTGACGCTCCATTTTGTCCGGAATAACGATGGCGGTCAGCAGGCGATCCATGGCCAGCGCAGCCACCTTGACTGCAAGGTCCTTATCGAGCTCAACGGTCTTCACCGACCGTTTTGGTTTTCCGACCTTTGCGGCGAGTTCGTTCACTAATCCGACGATCTTCTTGATCTCACGGTGAGCGGTCTCAAGCGCCTCGAGCATCTGGTCCTCGGTCAGCTCGTTCGCCCCGCCTTCGACCATCATGATAGCGTCGGCGGTGCCTGCCACGACTAAATTGAGGCGCGTGGTCTCGAGTTCCTTCCGTCCGGGGTTGATGATGTACGTCCCGTCGACAAGCCCGATCCGAACCGCGCCGATAGGTCCGCGAAAGGGAATATCGGATATCGCAAGAGCCGCTGACGAAGCGATCATTCCAATCAGGTCCATGGAACTCTCTTCGCCGATCGAGAGCACTGACGCAATGATCTGCGTATCGAAATAGTATCCCTCGGGGAACAACGGTCTGATCGGCCGGTCGATGAGCCGCGAGGTCAGTATCTCTTTTTCGGTCTGCCTTCCCTCGCGTTTGAAAAACCCGCCCGGGATTCTTCCGGCGGCATAGGCCTTTTCCTGATAGTCCACCGTCAGCGGGAGAAAATCTACGTTTGCCCGTTCGACCTTCGAGGAAACAGCCGTTGACAGGACCACGGTATCACCGTACCTGACAACAACAGCGCCGCCTGCCTGCTTGGCCATTAATCCCGTTTCCAGGATTAGTCTTTTACCGCCTATTTCTGTTTCTACCGTTGTTACCATGAAACCTCACTCTTCTCATTACGTTCGTAATGTTATTTTCTTATACCGAGTTGCTCAATAACCTTGCGGTAGCGGTCCATATCGTTCGTCTTCAGGTAATTCAGATGCCGGCGCCTTTGGCCGACCATTTTCAGGAGACCTCTCCGTGAATGTTGATCGTGCTTGTGCGCCTGCAAATGCTCCGTCAGATGACTGATTCGTCCGCTCAGAATTGCTACCTGCACTTCCGGAGAACCTGTATCCGATGGATGCCTGCGGTACGTATTGATCAGACCTGTTTTCTGTTCCTTATCCATTCAACCGTCCCTCCTTTCTTTAAGATGTTTCCAAAGCAAGACAAAATATCATATTTACAGCGCGTTGTAAAGCGCTTTATTTATCCTTGTTAAGAAAAAACGTAACTACTCAGGCTGACCGCAAAGAACGCAGAGATCCCAAAGAAAAAGCTTGAATCTTAAATTTACTCAATGTTCCTGACGTTCTCCGCTCACCCGACCTTTGCGTTCCTTGCGTTCTCTGCGGTTAACCGGTTTTGACCTGAGCAGTTACGAAAAAACCAGCTCGGGTTTAAGTACCCCGGCAACGATCCGTGCAAGCGCCAGGAGCCTGCCGGCGGGGCTATGAAGTCTGACAAGCTCGCTGTTGCTATTCGCCGGCGACGGGGGACAGGATATCTGGTTACCGTGCAGCACCCGCACTGTCTCCGCCTCGCTGATAGGGATCGACGGGAAAGCGGCGAGCGCATCGTCGATCGACGTCATAGCCTGCGCCGCATTACCGGCAATCGTTATATCCTGAAGCTGATCAAGGGTAACGGCGTGATCAATGCGGAAACGCCCGGAGCGCGTTCTTTCGAGACCCGCGAGATGCGCGCCCATGCCCAACGCGGTTCCTATTTCCGCGCACAGCGTCCGGATGTATGTCCCTTTTGAGCACCGTACCATGAGACTCACGAAGGGATCCTCGAACGCCGTAAGATCGATACTGTATATCGTTACCGGACGCGGTTTGAGCGGTTCCGCTTTGCCTTCCCGCGCCAGCTTGTATGACGGTACTCCCGCTGTTTTCACCGCGGAGTATGCCGGCGGCCGCTGCATGATCGAGCCAGTGAAGCTCTTCATAACTTCAATGATCTTCATCTGGTCAGGTGGCGTGTACGACTTCGTTTCCAGAACCTGTCCATCAGCATCAAGGGTATCGGTAGTCACGCCGAGCCGCATGACCGCCTTGTATTCCTTCTCCCCTGCTTCGAGGTACCGGGCGATCCTTGTTGCCTTGCCGATGCAGAGCACAAGAACGCCGGTCGCGAGCGGGTCGAGGGTGCCGGTATGGCCGATACGCCGTTCATGGAGTATTCCGCGAACGCGCTCGACAACATCGTGCGAGGTCACGCCGGACGGTTTGTTGATGTTAAGAACGCCGTCCATTCGGGCTCGTGCCCCCGTTTCCGAGCTGCGCCGCGATTGTTCTCTCGACTTCGCCGAGCACCCGTTTTTTTACTTCCTCGATCGTCCCGTCGAGCACGCCTCCGGCCGCGTTCTTGTGTCCGCCGCCGCCGAAAAACTTGGCCAGCCCTGAGACGTCAACCCGTCCCTTGGAGCGCATGCTGATCTTGTATTGAGCGCTGTTCGTTTGCCTGAACAGGAGCGCCACCTCAACACCCTTGACCGATCGTACAAAATTCACGAAGTTGTCAGTGTCCTCGGCAGTGGTGCCGGTTTGGCGAAAGAGTTCATCGGTCAGCACGACCCATGAAATCCTTCCATCAGCGCTGCGGTCCATGCTTGCAAGTACAATCCCGAGCAGCTTTAATCTCTGATAAGCAAAAGATTCATAGACATTTTCCGTGACAAGCCAGGGGTCAGCACCCTCCTCAAGCAAGGCCGCGGCAATGCGCATACTTTCCGGCGAGGTATTGGAGTATCGAAACGAGCCCGTATCGGTAAAAATCGCCGTATACAAACAGAGCGCGATATCGCGATCCAGAGGCGCGCCGAGTTCCCGGATAAGCTTATAAACCATCTCGCCGCATGATGATGCGTCAGGGTCGAGCCAGGTAAGCGGCCACTCAAGAGGATTCGTAATGTGGTGGTCGATATTGATCAGAACATCGGCGGGATAGGTCTTGTCAAAAAGACCCGTACGCGGAGGGTCGGAATCAACAACAATATAAGCGTCATACCGGCCCGGCACGGGCTTCCCGATCCTGATCCTCTCGTTTTGCGGCAGGAAGCGGTAAATCTCCGGCACCGGATCAAGATTGTGCGCAATCACGGTCTTGTTTAACTTTTCGAGCGCGAGCATAAGCGCAAGCTGAGACCCGAGGGCGTCTCCATCCGGACTTTTATGCGCTGAAATGAGGATGCTCGTACATCCTTTCAGCGCAGCCGCAATCCTCGCCGGATCATTCATGGCCAATGTCCTTCTTTTCTTTTTCGTCCGTTTCCTGTTTTTGCTCGATCTCGTGCAAAAGCTCCATGATATGGGCGCCCTGCTCCACCGTGCCGTCGAAGCGGAACAGTATCTCCGGAACGCACCTCATCATCATCCGTCTGCCGAGTTCCGACCTGATGAAGGGAGAGGCGCTCTTGAGGCCTTTCAGGGTTGCCTCTTTGTCCCCACCGTAGATGCTAACAAAAACCTTTGCGTTCCTGAGGTCATCCGACAGTTCGACATCAGTCACCGTGACGAACCCTATTCGGGGATCATTGATCTTGCGCATCAGGATATCGGCGATTTCCTGTTTCATCTGGTCGCCTACGCGCACGGATCTTTTATACGTTGTTTTTGCCATGATTAAATCAGGGGTCGGGGGTCAGAGGACAGAGTACAGAGTACAGACAATAGGCAACAGACTTTGATTCAGTCTGTCTTCTGTCTTCTTTATTCTGTCTTCTGACTCCTGTCTACTGTCTACTGTCTACTGTCTTCAGACTTCTGTCCTCAAAATATCTCAATGTGATAATCCAGAAGGCTTATTTCCGGAACAGCGCGAACCATGTTCAATACATGGTCCAGCGTCTGGTTGAGGTGGGATTTATCGTTGCTCACGGCCGCCACTGCCAGGGACGCCTTCTGCCAGAGATCGTTGTTATCGACCTCGGCCACAGAGACATTAAACTTGTGCCGGATCCGATCCTTCAGGCTTCGGAGCGAATGTCTCTTATCCTTGAGCGACCCGCTTTCAGGAACGTGCAGTTCTATGGTACAGACACCGATAAACATAATAAATGAGAAAAATCATGAACGTTAAACAGGTTCAAGGTTCAAGGTTCAAGGTTTACATCTTTCCAACCGTGAACCGTGAACCCTGAACCCGTTAACCTGTCGAGCGCTTGTCTCACAGCTTTCCCGCCACCTTGTCGATCACAAAGGCCTCGATGATATCGCCGACCTTGATATCGTTGAAGTTCTCAACCCCGATGCCGCACTCATATCCCGCCTGCACCTCTCGCGCGTCATCCTTGAACCGTTTGAGAGAGTGGAATTTCCCCGTGTACACGAGCACGTTGTCCCGGATCACCCGAACACCGTCGCACTGCCGGCTGAGAGAGCCCTCCACAACGTACGAGCCAGCGATCGTGCCGACCTTTGACACATGGAAGGTCTGGCGTACTTCGGCGCGTCCAAGAATGCGCTCCTTGAGCGTCGGCTCGAGCAAGCCCTCCATTGCGGCCCTGACGTCATCGATGGCATTGTAAATGATATTATACAGCCGTATGTCCACGCCCTCGCGCTGCGCAAGTTCGGTGGATTTGGGCTCGGGACGGACACTGAATCCGATGATGATGGCATTCGACGCCGCCGCGAGCATCACGTCGGTTTCGGTGATGGCGCCCACGGAACTGTGGATGACCTTGAGCTTGACCGCGGGAGTGGATAGTTTTTCGAGCGAATCAACGATGGCTCCGGCCGACCCTGACACGTCCGCCTTGATCACGATATTGAGCTCTTTGACCACGCCTTCCAGTATCTGGGCATGCAGGTCTTCGAGCGTTACCTTCTTTATTGAAGCCATTTCGGAGCTTCTCTGCTTGGCCTGCCGGCCTTCCGCAATCTGCCGGGCCTTGCGTTCTTCCTCGAGCACAACGAAACGATCGCCTGCAAGAGGAACATTGGAAAAACCGATGACTTCGGCGGGCATGGATGGCCCGGCGCTTTCCACCCGCTCGCCCTTATCGTTAATGAGCGCCCGCACCTTGCCGAACTGCGCGCCGGTCACGAAGTAATCTCCTACCTTTAACGTGCCGGACTGGACCAGCACCGTTGCCACGGGGCCGCGTCCTTTGTCAAGCTTGGCCTCGATGACCGTACCACGCGCCATCTTGTTGGGATTTGCCTTGAGCTCAAGCACATCGGCCTGAATGAGGATCATCTCGAGCAGGTGTTCGAGGCCGATTTTTTGCTTAGCCGAAACCTCGCAGAAGATGGTCTGTCCGCCCCATTCTTCAGGAGTAAGCTCGAATTCCGCAAGTTCCTGCTTGACCCGGTCCGGCTTGGCCTCGGGCTTGTCAATCTTGTTAATGGCGACGATGATCGGCACACCGGCTGCCTTGGCATGGCTGACCGCTTCCCTTGTTTGGGGCATGACGCCGTCATCGGCGGCAACGACGAGGATCACGATGTCCGTGACCTGAGCGCCGCGAGCGCGCATGGCGGTAAATGCCGCATGGCCCGGTGTATCAAGGAACGTAATGTCACGTCCCTTCAGGCTTACCTGGTACGCGCCGATATGCTGGGTAATGCCGCCCGCTTCCTTCGAAACGACGTTTGTCACCCGAATGGCGTCGAGGAGGGAGGTCTTGCCGTGGTCAACGTGGCCCATGATCGTAACCACCGGCGGACGCGGCGCCCTGGACTCGGTCGTATCGGCCTTTTCTTCCAGAACGTCCTCGGCCGTCTCGATGCTCATTATCTCGGCTTTGATTCCGTATTCTTCGGCGAGGAGCATGGCGGCATCGGTATCCATGGACTGGTTCTGCGTTGCCATTACGCCATTGGCCATGAGTTTCTTGATCACATCGCTTACCTTCTGACCAATGACCTCGGCGAATTCCTTAATGGTGCACCCTTCCTGTATCCTGACAACTTTCTTTCTCGGCTTGGTGATTTCGGACACATCGGTCTGCGGCGCGCGCCTGTCATCTTTTTTGTGCGGTCTTTTGCCAAGGGGCAGCGTCTTAAGATCAGGGAGCTTCTTGAACGATGGCTTTTCGCGGAACTCCCGATCGGTTTTGGTCTCGAATTCCCCTTTTTTCTGCCACTTTTTCTTCGACGGCTTGCCGGGGACCGGCATCAAAGACGGCGGTATCTGTGCAGGTTCAAGCACAGGCGATCTGAACGTTGATTTTTCGAATGGCCGCCCTCCTGGCCGCGCGGGAGCGCCGGGTCGTTGCGAAGGATAGCCTGGCCGCACGGGAGCGCCGGGTCGTTGCGGTGTAAAGCCTGGCCGTGCTGGAGCGCCGGGTCGTTGCGAAGGATAACCTGGCCGCGCTGGAGCGCCCGGTCGCTGTGGTGTGAATGCTGGCCGCACGAGCGCTGCCTGCTGGGGTTGCGTGGGTTGACTCGGCTGCCGGGATACGCTTATTTCTTCAGCCTTGGCAGGCTGTGCCGGCGCAATCTGGGATGCCGGCGGAATAACCGGCGGAGCGGGCAGGGTCGGCTTCGGCGGAGGAATGGGCGCTGGTTTCGGCTTTGCCCCCGGCTTCTCGAGCGTTGATGAAAATTTTCCTATGAGCGCCGCGGTTTTCCTCAACCGGTCATCCTTGGAGACGATCGCGTCAGCCGGCTCTTTTTTGGTTTTTTCTTTTTCCTTCTCTTTGCGGACCGCCTTCAGCTTCTCGATCAGGGACTTGGCCTCTTTGTCATCAAGACCGCTCGACGGAGTTTTGCTCTTGATGCCCATCTTCTCGAGAACGGAGACGAGGTCCTTGCTTTCGACCCCCATTTTTTTGGCCAACTCGTGTACCCTGATTACCGTCATAAAATCACATACCCCCGGAAGGTTGTTTAATTTGGCATTCTACTCTACTCACTGATTTTTATCAAGCTTTTTAATCTTTCGGTCTCTTTCCAGAGCGCGTCGGAGAAACCTTTATCCTCTATCCCGAGCACGCCGACCACTTCACGGTTAAGCATTGTCCCGAGCTCCTCGCGGGTGAAAAGCGTCGTCCACCGCACTGATGCGGCGGCGGGAGTCGCTACTTTTCCCTTCGTCCCTTTGGACAGGTCGAGCGCGTACAGGAGCATGGTAACGCGACACTTCTCCACGGCGTCATGGACCGCGGAGTATCCAGCCGCCAGCTTGCCTGCCTTGGCCGACATTACAATGAGCGATTTTATTTTCTCCGTAATGAGAGCGGTAAGTTGAGCAATAAAGGCCTCCGCTTCCGGCGGCCTGACCTTGAGATGAAGCGCTCGGGAAAGGTTTTCCTTGCTCAGCGCTTTTGTTATGCACTCCTTCGTGGGACAGACATAGGCCGCGCGTCCGGGAAGTTTCTCCCGGTAGTCGATGACGATACCGGGAGGTCCGGCCACGATCCGAACCACGGCATCCTTGTGAAACACGCCTCGACAGCCGACACAGGTCCTCTCGGGCTCATGCTTCATGACATTCACGGCAACGATAGCGCCTGCTTCCCGAGGAGTGCGCGCGCCGACAAAAGTATCTTCTGCGCCGTCTTCTCGCCGATACCGGGTATTGCCAGGATATCCTCATCGGACATGGCGGCTATTTTTTCCACCGTGTCATAGCCTGCCTCGATAAGCTGTTCCGCCGTTTTCCGCCCTACGCCCTCGAGGCTTGTCAGGCCGGATGCCGTGGATGAGTCTTCCGGTGTCGTGACGGCTGCCTGCGCTTCCCTATTCTCGGCAGCTTCATTCTCCTCGGCCATTTTCCGTGTTTCTTCAACGATCGCCGCTTCGATCTCCCGCTCTCGTTCCTTCTGTCGCTCCTGATCGTATTCGGATTCGCTCAGGATGTCTATCTTCCAGCCGGTGAGCTTTGCCGCAAGCCTCACGTTCTGTCCCTTTTTGCCGATAGCAAGCGAAAGCTGGGAATCGGCGACCACGGCCAGCGCCGAGCGGTCTTCCTCGGTCACGCCCACCTTCTCGACCACGGCGGGGCTCAATGCTTTGGCGATAAAGGTGCGCGGATCTTCGGACCAGGGGATGATGTCGATCTTTTCTCCCTTGAGCTCGCGCACGACAGCCTGTACGCGCGAACCTTTCATGCCCACGCAGGCGCCGACCGGATCAACCTGCGAGTCCTTTGACGCCACGGCTATCTTCGTGCGGTCCCCCGCCTCGCGCACGACGCACTTGACCACAACGATGTTCTCGTAGACCTCCGGCACTTCCATCTCGAACAGCCGGGAAACAAAATCCGGATGGGCCCGGGAGAGCACCACCTGCGGTCCTTTCGAGGTGCCCCGAACCTCAAGCACATAAGCCCTGACGCGGTCGCCCCTGCGGTAGCTCTCGCGCGGAACCTGCTCGCGCGCGGGCAGCACGGCTTCGGTCTTGCCGAGATCAATGTAATAGGCGCCCTTCTCATGGCGCAGGACAATACCGTTCACTAATTGTCCGATCTTGTCGTTGAACTCCTTGAGGATGACCTCGCGCTCGGCCTCGCGCACCTTCTGCACAATGACCTGGCGGGCGGTCTGCGCCGCGATCCTGCCGAAGCCCTGGAACTCCACCTGAAGCGGCACTTCTCCGTCCATCTGAGCATCCGGATAGAGGGTCCGCGCCTCTTCGAGGGTGATCTCCTCATCAGGGTTCGTGACCTCGGCCATGACCTTCTTGTAGGCGTACATGATGATATCTCCCCGCTTGGGGTCGATCTGCACCGCGATCCGCTGGGCGCCGTACTTCTTTTTGGCCGCGCTCACTAATGCCGACTCAACAGCCTCGACAACCATCTCTTTCGAAATGCCCTTTTCCTTGCTGATCTGATCGATCACATGAATCAGCTCTTGACTCATAAGTCTTTCTCCTCTTTTTCAGAGATTCAGTAAATATCTCAGTTAAAATTCCACCTCAAGCGAGGCTTTGGCGATATTGATCATCGGGATTTCAAGAACCGTTCCCGCTTCGAGCTCCATTGTGACCGTGCCTTCAACCAACCCAAGCAGCTTGCCGCGGAAGACCTTCCGGCCATTCATGGGCTGGTAGGTCTTTATCTTGACCATGCTCCCCGTGAATCGGACAAAGTGCTCGGGCTTCGAGAGTGTCCGGTCGAGACCGGGTGACGATACTTCGAGCGTATAGGC
>JANONA010000174.1:0-1887 GCA_031420575.1 Nitrospirota bacterium
AAAAAAATGAGGAGGACGTCATGCGAACATCCCATGCAGTGAATATCCTTTTTCTTCTCGTTCTCTTTTCCTTACCTTCCTGCCGCACGAAGCAGGACGGCGCTGTTGAGGGAACGGTCACCCCCCCAGGCTCCGGCGCGCGTATCAGTGCCGCGCAGTCGGGAAAAACCGTTTCAACGATAGACGCGGGCCTTCAGGATGGAAAATTCAGAATAACGCTCCCAGCCGGGACATACGATGTCGGCATAACCTCGCCTTCTTCGCCCTTCCCCCTGAGCTTCCCCGGCATAACCGTGGAATCGGGCAAAACAACCACGCTCCCCCTGATCGAGTTAACACCACTATCAGGAACCGCGGCGCTGTCCGGAACCATTGCGCCCGGCGGCGCCGGGGCCAGGGTCACGCTGCTCTACGAGGGCAAAGAGCGGGCAACGATCAACAGCTCGCCGGAAGGGAAATACGAATTCACCGGGCTCCCCGCCGGACGATTCACCGTACAGGCAAACGCGCCCGGATATGCGGACGACGCCGTTGAAATGAACCTCGGCGAAGCTCAAAAGGCCGCGCAAAACATCAGGCTCCTCTCTGTTACCGCCATTGACGGTGTTGATTGGACCTCTGGAAAGATCCGGGCCAAGGGACGAGGCCTGCCTCCAAAAAATGTCGCCAAACCCACGATCATGCATGAGATGGCAAAACGCGCCGCACTCGGAGACGCGCGGAGAAATCTGCTGCGGATCCTGGAACAGATCAAAGTGGATCCGAACCGTGATCTGGAGTCTTTCCTCGGAAAGAACAGTTATCCCGCGACGATCCAGGGATTCATCGGGGGACACACCATAATCGGAGAGCGCGCGCTGGATGGCGGCGGTATTGAAGTGGAACTGGAGCTTCCCCTCACCGGCCCCGCTGGATTGACCAGGCTGCTTGCCGAATGACCTTGCTGATCGCCGCGGCGCTATGAGAGAAATACGAAGTCCGATACCCGTCAAGCTGTTCATCGGGATGCTTTCACCTGAACCCGCACTGTTCGACCGGTGCGCGGACATCCTGTGCAAGGAATACGGCCCCGTCGATTACCAGAGCGAGCTCGTTCCCTGGACCGATTCGGATTTTTACCAGGAAGAAATGGGAACCGGTATTTTACGGAAGTTTATTTTCTTTGAGCGGTTGATGGACCCCGGGGAGCTGGCGGCAATTAAAGTCCACACCGCCACGATCGAGAAAAACCTTGCCCTGCGGACGGAGAATCGCGTGAAACGCGGGATCAACCTTGACCCCGGATACGTGACCGAAGCCAAGGTCGTGCTTGCAACAACCAAGGACTATTCCCACCGGCTCTATATCGGCGCCGGCATCTATGCCGAAGTGACGCTCCGGTATGGCAATAAAGACCGGAGCTTCTCGCCTTTTGAGTATACCTACCTCGACTACCGCACGGAAACATATCGGACGATGTTCAACCATGCGCGAGACCTTCTGCGAACAGCGCTGCAAAGACCAGTGCGGGAATGATCAAGAAACGGTGAAGAACGATCAGGCAAGGGAGGAAGTTGTTGCGGGAGCCGACCGTTCCCGTTGCGGTGTTTCCAGGGAAAGAAAGCTCGCGGCGGACTGTAAAATCTCCGGGTTGATAAATTCATGGGCCGGCAAATGTATTCTATCGTAGGGATGAATGTCCTTATCCGTGAAAGTAAAGTTGGGGTCTTTCCAGGACAGGAATTCCTTCACCGACTGCCGGATCTGCTCCATGACCATTATTTCGACGACCTCAAATCTAATTTTTCCTGTTTTGAGAAGCAGGCCGCCCAGCGGCGAATAATCGCTCTTTTTCTGGAACTTCAGCGTTTCGATCAATTCCGTTTCGCTGAGCAGTCCGTCTTCCAC
>JANONA010000175.1:0-2978 GCA_031420575.1 Nitrospirota bacterium
CTTCTGAAATGCCGCGCGGTATTTAGCGAGTACCTTCTCGTGGGCCTTCATGGCCACGTCGAACTCGAGTGAAACCGGCGTTAATACCAGCCGGCCATTCTCCTGGCTGACCTCGAATTTCTGCCCCGCCTTAAGGTGCAGCGCCTTCACCGTTTCCGCGGGGATGGTAGTGACATAGCTAGAACCGACCTTACGCAGAGAAATCTTGCTCATATCAGCCTCGTATATACGAACGTATATATGCCGATGATAGACCGTCAATATCCAGCCGTCAAAGTTAGTATGTAGCCCGGATGCAGCGCATCGAAATCCGGAGACAACTTTTGTCATTCCGGCGAACACCGGAATCCAGGCCTTAAACCATTCGCCCCTCACCCATACGGAACTGAGTGCCCCGCTTTGATTTCACGCGGTAACCGACCGAAATAATGACGTCCAGATTAAAGTGCCGGGTACGGTACTTCTTGCCGTCCAGAGCAGTCGTCAAGGATTCCTTGACGACTGCTGCCTCCTCCATCTCCCCTTCGCGAAAGAGGTTGCGGGTATGCAGGCTGATGTTCTGCTTCGTGGTTTCAAACAGTTCCGTCACTTGGGCATGGGTCAGCCAAACCGCTCCCCCTCAAGCCGCACATCCAAAGCCGCTTTACCGTCCGCAGTCTGGTACAGCACTACTTCCCCTCGGCCCTCCTGCTGTGCTTGCGCCATGCTCTGTCTCCTTGCCTACTCAATCCACCTAAGCGTCTTCCTGAATTCTCCCCTATTCCCCACCCTCCTCCAACAACGCCAAGACCAAGCGCTCCGCCGCCGTCCTCCCCGGCGAGATGAACAGTTCCGCTACCTTCACCCCCAACACCCGCGCGATCTTTTCGAGATCGTCGAGCACCAACGTCCCCACCCCGCTCTCGGCGGCCAGCACCCGGGCCGGCGCGAGCCCCGCCGCGGCGGCAAGCGATTGCGTGGAATGGCGGTTGAGAAACATCAACACCCTGAGCTTGCGCGCCAGCACCCGCCGCGTGCCCTTGGTCAGTGGACTCACTTCCGGCAGGGGCAGTAACGCATCGCGCAGAATGCTAAGCCCGGCAGGTGCATCCACCCCGAGGCGAACCTGCGGCCCCTGCACCCCGAGTACCTGCACGCTGATCGGCCCGCCGGTAAAAAGCTGTTCGACCGAGGTGCCGGGGTTGAGGGTGGGGTGCGGGTGGATGGAAAGCGACTGACCCAGTTCGCGGGTAAGAATGAGCATAAGCATGGGCCTCCTTTCCCTGTGTTTTACAGACTATACATAGATATGTTTAGACTGTCTACTCATCGTATGTCGCTGTATTGTCTGCAAGTTCCTAGACTGGTGGGCATGAAACTATCTGCCCGCGAACTGCTCGCCAAAAACGTACGAGAATTACGTCAGGAAAAGGAATGGTCTCAGGACGAACTGGCGGCCCGGTCCGGACTGCATCGCACTTATGTAGGGACAGTCGAGCGGGCCGAGCAAAGTATTACAGTGGACAGCATGGAGAAACTAGCTGCCGCTCTGAACGTGAAGGTGTCGCGGCTTTTAGAAGATTGAATCGGATCTTTCGGCGCAATACGCTCACGCTATTGCGCCCTACGCGGGCGGTCACTTTTTTTGTTCTAGTGTCCCTGGAATCTGCTAGTATTTTGAATACGGTTTTTAAACAACGCGAGTTCAGGGGACAGGATGAAAAAGCTTTTTACCATCGGCTACGAGGGGGCCGCGTTGGATGATTTCATGGGTGCGCTTAAGGCGGCCAAGATAGACATACTGTTGGATGTCCGCGAGCTACCGATTTCGCGACGCAAGGGATTTTCCAAGACCGCCCTGGGCGGCGCCTTAACCGAGGCCGGAATACACTACCGCCACGAGAAGCAATTGGGTTCGCCCAAGACAATCCGGCACCGGCTGCGCGAGGACGGCAACTATCCACGCTTCTTCCGCGACTTCGATCAGCACTTGATCGAACAGTCAGCGTTACTGGAAACGCTCGCCGAAGAGCTTAAGGGTAACGTCGCATTAATGTGTTACGAGAAGGATCACGAAGAGTGCCATCGACGCTCGGTCGCCAATGCCTTGGCCGAGCTACTGGGTAAGACACCGATCCATTTGGGAGTGGATGACCATGCAAGGAAAGCATCAGAAGCGGCGCGTCCGTATCCTCGTCAAGGCGTTTCCGCAGCCTAGCACGAAGCACGAAGAGACCGTCTGCTGTGCCGGCGTCACCGATGATGGCCGCGAGCTGCTCCGGCTCTATCCGATCCGCTACCGTCGGCTGCCCAAGGGCGATCAATTCGACCGCTATGATCTCGTCGAGATGACGACCACCAAGGCATCCTCGGACTCGCGGCCCGAGAGCTACCGTGTCGATGAAGGCTCGATCCGGCTGATCCAGCACGGCGGGATTTCCGAAGAGGCGAAGGTCAAGCTCTGGCGACCCTTCATCGCTCCTTCGATTGGTATCCTGATCGAGGAGAACAAGACCGCCGGACGCAGCCTTGGCATCATCCGACCCCAACCCGAGAGCATCAAGTTCATCGTCAAGGAAGCGAAGGACAGCAACGCCGAAGACCAGGAAGTCGCCGATCTTGTCTACGAGCAGGCCTCGTTGCTCGAAAACCCGTTAAAGCCGCTGGAGAAACCCAAGCACAGCTTCTCCTACCAGTTCACGTGCGCGGATCCGACACGCTGCACCTGCGCCAAAAACCCCCACACGCATCAGATCCACGACTGGGAAGTACAGGGGGCCTACTTCAACTACAAGCGCAGGTACAAGACCGAGGAAGAAACCTTGGCGAAAATGAGACAGGCTTATCAGGAGAACATCCCGACACGCAACCTGCATTTCATCATGGGCACCATGGCCTCGCACCCGAAGACGTTCATCATGTGGGATGCTGCGCTCGGGTGTGGATCCCGAGGAACTATCGAGGCAGCGGGAGATGTTTTATACATAGCGACAGAAATC
>JANONA010000176.1:0-7663 GCA_031420575.1 Nitrospirota bacterium
GAACCACGACCTCATGATGCTCCAGGGCACATCGCCGCTGTCCTTTGCCAAAGACCTGGAGAGCCAGGAGAGCGTGGACGGTCTGGCGCCGGTATCAGTAAAGATCAACCGGGTGGTGGGGCTGCTGCTGAAGGAAGGCGCCCGGGCGAGCAATATCACCCGGATCATCGCGGAACTGAACGACCGCCTGGTGCGGAAAGTGCTGGAGCTCGCCGAGAAGAAGTTCGGCCGTCCGCCAATCGCCTACTGCTGGCTTTCCTTCGGGAGCGAGGGCCGGAAAGAGCAGACCTTCAAGACGGACCAGGACAATGCCATTGTCTACGCGGACCCCGCGGGGACGGCCCAGGAAGAGGCGGCGCGGAAGTACTTTTCCGCCTTCACGCTCTACGTCCGGGACGGCCTGGTGAAGTGCGGGTTCCCGCTCTGCCCCGCCGATTACATGGCGAGCAATCCCAAATGGTGCCAGCCGCTCTCGGTCTGGAAGCGGCACTTCGCGGGATGGATCAACAATCCCACGCCGGAAGCCGTGCTCCGGTCCCTCATCTTTTTCGATTTTCGCCCGCTCCACGGCGAGGACTCCCTGGGGATCGAGCTCCGCGAATATCTTATGAAGATCATAAAAGGGCAGAACCTGTTCCTGGCGCAGATGGCGCTGGCAACGGTCAAGAAACGGCCTCCGCTCGGCTTTTTCAAGACCTTCATCGTGGAAAAAGGCGGCGAACACAAGGACGAACTGAACCTGAAATTCCGCGGCATCGGCCCGCTGGTGGACCTCGTGCGACTTTTCTCGCTCGAAGCGGGCATTTCCGAGACCTCGACGCTCGAGCGGATCGAGGCCATGAAGGGCAAACATCCCACCATCGATTCCGTCGGTGACGAGCTTGTGCAGGCCTTCGAGTTCATAACCCTGCTCCGGATCCATCACCAGGTGGAGCAGATCGAGCTGGGCGAGGCGCCGGACAATTTCATCAATCCGAGCAAGATGAGCAATCTGGAAAAGCGGATATTGAAGGAATCGTTCCAGATCATCTCGAAGGTCCAGGACGGCGTTACCGACCTCTACGGGCCCGGCATGGTGGGCGGATGAACGCCGTGATGGAGCTGTTCAAACGGCGCGCGGCTGAGGACGTTTGCCCCGATCCGGCAATGCCCATCGGGGAGTGCCGATACGTGGTCATGGACACCGAGCTTACGGGGCTCGATGTGAAAAAGGACTCCATTGTTTCCGTCGGCGCCGTTGCCATGCATGGCGGCAGGATCATCCTGGGCGAGACCTTCTACGAAATGGTCCGCCCCGAGACGGCGCTCCGGTCGGAAAGCATCGTGATCCACGGCATCATGCCGTCGGAGGTGGTGGGCAAACCGTCGATCGATGGAGTGCTCGATGATTTTCTGAAGTTCTGCGAAGGGGCGGTGGTGGTGGGGCACTTTTTTTCCCTGGACCTGAAATTTCTGAACAAGGAATTGAAACGGCTGCGGGGAAAGAAGTTCCCGTATCCCGTGGCGGACACCCAGCGGGCGCACGAATGGATGCGGGACCAAAGCAAGGGGGCCCGCGGCCAGTACGACGCCTGTGAGGAGAACACGGACCTGTTCAGTCTGGCGAAAAAATATCACATCCAGGTGTCCGCGGCCCACAACGCGCTCATGGACGCTTTCATCACGGCACAGCTCTTTCAACGGTTCCTGAGTTTTCTGCCGGAGTTCGGCGTCAGAACCGTAGACGATCTTCTTAGCATAGGCCGACCATAGGGGAAAGGAGGGGAGGGGATGGGATGGGCATACAATAGTCATGGCGCACTTCTTAGCATAGGCCGACCATAGGGGAAAGGAGGGGAGGGGATGGGCATACAATAGTCATGGCGCAAGGCAAGATACACGATGTTTACATTCATACTTTAGGAGGATACCATGCAACTAACAGAAAAACATCATGAGTACTGGCGAAAAAATCTCAAGGTAACTGCAGTTCTTCTGGCCATCTGGTTTGTTGTCACGTTTGTCATGGGCTTTTTCGCCCGCGGGCTGAACGAAATGACCATCGCGGGCTTTCCGTTGGCCTTCTACATGGGCGCTCAGGGATCGCTTTACATATATGTCGCGATCATCTGGTATTACCAACATTACATGAACGCGCTGGACCAGGAATACGATGTCCATGAAAAGGAGGATGACTGATGGGAACTCAAGGACAATTCAGGGATCAACTCAAGCGGTATTACGGCTTTTACACCGGGGGTTTTCTAGGCTTCGTCGTGGTGCTGGCGATTCTGGAGCAGCTGGGTATGCCCAAGGTGTGGATCGGTTATGTGTTCCTGTTCGCCACCATCGGGCTTTATGCGGGCATCGGCATCATGAGCCGCACCGTGGAGGTGTCGGAGTATTACGTGGCGGGACGGCGGGTCCCGGCGTTTTTCAACGGCATGGCGACCGGCGCCGACTGGATGAGTGCGGCCTCATTCATCGGCATGGCCGGCACCCTCTATCTCACCGGTCATGACGGGCTGGCCTTTATCATGGGCTGGACCGGCGGCTATTGCCTCGTGGCGCTCTTTCTCGCGCCCTACCTGCGCAAGTTTGGCCAGTTCACCATCCCCGACTTTTTGGGCGCCCGTTATGGCGGCAACGTTCCCCGCTTGATTGGCGTAATCGCGGCGATCACCTGTTCCTTCGTTTACGTGGTGGCGCAAATCTACGGGGTGGGGCTCATCACGAGCCGCTTCACCGGTCTGGATTTCGCCGTCGGGGTGTACGTAGGTCTCTCCGGCATCCTGGTGTGCTCGTTCCTGGGCGGCATGCGCGCGGTCACCTGGACCCAGGTGGCCCAGTACATCATCCTGATCATTGCCTATATGATCCCCGTGGTTTGGATGTCGGTAAAGCATACCAGCGTTCCCATACCGCAACTGGTTTACGGAAGCGTCCTGGAGAAGGTGACAGCGCGTGAAAAAGTATTGAATGACAAGACCACGCCTGACGGAAGCAGGGAAGACAGCGTGCGCCAGATCTTCCGCGACCGCGCAGTAATCGCCGAGGACAGGATGAAGGCGCTGGAAACCGGGGGCGCCGCATTCCTTGCATCTGAAAAAGTCAGGCTCGAAAGCAAGGTGGCGGAACTTAAAGCGGCTATGGCACCGGACGCCGGCTCCATTACGGCCGCCGAGAAGGCCGTAAAGGACCTTCCCGCCACTGTTGACGCCGCCAAAACCGCCTGGAAGAAGGACGCAACGGGCGCCACGGCCCGGGCGGCCCCCATCAGGCCTCATGCCACCGCTTTTCCGGGCAAGGATGACGCGGCCAGAAATACGGCCCGCCTGAACTTCCTCACGCTGATACTCTGCCTGATGGTCGGCACGGCGGCCCTGCCCCATATCCTGATGCGCTACTACACCACGCCTAGTGTCAGGGAAGCGCGGAAGTCGGTGTTCTGGTCACTTTTCTTCATCACCCTGTTGTACTTTACCGCTCCCGCCCTGGCGGTGCTGGTGAAGTTCGACATCTATACCCTTCTGGTAGGCTCCAAGTTCGCTGATCTACCCGCCTGGGTGAGCTCCTGGGCGGCGGTGGACAAGACCCTGATGAGCATCAGCGATATCAACAAGGACGGCATCGTACAACTGGCGGAGATCGTCATCGGGGGCGACTTGATTGTGCTTGCGACCCCGGAAATCGCCGGTCTCCCCTATGTCATCTCCGGTCTGGTGGCGGCGGGCGGTCTCGCGGCGGCGCTTTCCACTGCTGATGGGCTGTTGCTTACCATTTCCAACGCCCTTTCCCACGATGTGTACTACAAGATGCTCGATCCCAAGGCCTCCCCCGGTACGCGGGTCAAGGTCGCCAAGGGGCTGCTTCTGATCGTGGCGGGGATCGCCGCGTATGTGACTTCGTTCAAACCGGGCGACATCCTGTTCCTGGTGGGTGCGGCGTTCTCACTGGCGGCGTCGGCGTTTTTCCCTGCGCTGGTCTGCGGCATATTCTGGCGGCGCGCCAATAAGATGGGCGCTGTCCTCGGTATGTCGCTGGGACTTTTCGTGTGCATCTATTACATGGTCACAACCTATCCCTTCTTCGGGGGGGTCGCAGCGAACCAGTGGTTCGGCATTCTGCCAATCTCCGCCGGCATATTTGGGCTCCCGGCCGGATTCCTCGGTCTCATTGTGGGAACCTTACTGAGCAAAGAGCCGCCGAAGGAGGTGCAGGACTTGGTGGATCATGTACGTTATCCCAGTCTGGGCGGTGACATTAACACCACTGCCACGTAAGGTCGAACACAAGTAAACACCAAATGGCCCGGGTGCTCATGCCCGGGCCATTTTTTGTCTAAGGCGTGAGGCGTAAGGCGTAAGGCTTGAACCCTGAACCCTGACCCCTGAACCCCGGTCACGTCCCGATAAGATGGGATAGATCGCTCCGTCCCGTATCGGCAATCAGGCGCTGGCTCATTTTGGGATCGAAGCGGTGCAGGTGCCGGACGATTTCCGTCACCTTGTCCCCGTGATGAAGGGTGTGGTGGGCCATGCCCAGGTTGTACCAGGCATGGGGGTTCATCGTTTGCAGATTGGCCGCCTCCTCCAAGGCTTTGGCGGCCTCCTCATGACGGCCTAATGCGGCGTAGGCCAACCCCAGGCCATACCAGGCCCGGTCCAGGAGGGGATTAAGCCGGACTGCCTCCTGAAAGGCCTCAATTGATCGGGCGAGGTCGCCCTGCTTCTCGCGGACAAAGCCCAAATTGAACAGAATGCTTGCGTCCGCTGGTTTGATACGGAGGGCCTCCAGGAAAAACCCTTCGGCTTCGTGAAATTGACTGCGCGAGGCGTAAACAAACCCGATGGTGCTTGCCGCACGGGCGAAAGCGGGGTTGCACTGGAGGGCCAGACGATACTCCTCGATGGCCTGATCCGGCCTTTTGACGAGCATGAAAAGCCTGCCCCGGTAGTAATGCTGCCATTGCTTGAAATTCATTGGCATATCTCCTTTAAGTATGTTACTATAAGAAACGGGTTGAGTTGTTTCGGCCAAAGCAGCTAAAGCGACTGGCCAGCGCGGATTTCTTTTCGGAAAGGCAAATAATCATGGATACTTCCTGGTTGACCATCGTGCGCATTTTACGGGTTCTGGTGGAGGTGGCCATGTTTAGCCTCCTGGGACAGGGCCTCCTTTATCTCCTGGCAGGTAAATCACGTGACACTAATATCGTCTATCGCTTGTTCAAGGTGATCACCAACCCGGTCACCAGTGCCGTACGCGCCATCACCCCCCGCATCATCCTGGACCGGCATATCAGCCTGGTGGCTTTTTTCCTGCTCTTGTGGCTGTGGTTGCTGCTTGCGGCGGCGAAGCGCTATGTATCCTGATTGCCCGGGCTTTCCGGCATGCGAAGACAGAGAGACGCGGGGAGACAGCCATGTGGATGCGCCTCTGTTGTTTTATTATAAGCCTGAGGTCAGCCGGTAGCAAGGAATTAATGCAGGCTGTCTGATATTGTAGTTATGATATCCTTAGCTGTTTATACCTGAAATAATTAGGAGGGAACAATGTCAAAAGAAAGCATTGACGTACTGTCGTCCGAAAAGCGCACCTTTGCGCCGTCAAAGGAGTTCAGCGCAAAAGCCCACATCAAGAGCATGCAGGAGTACGAACAGCTCTATAAGAGGTCCATTGACGAGCCCGAGAAATTCTGGGCCGAGATGGCGGATAAAAACCTCACGTGGTACAAGAAATGGGACAAGGTCCTGGATTACGATTTCCACAAACCCTTCATTAAATGGTTCGCGGGCGGCAAGCTGAACGCTTCGGTGAACTGCCTTGACCGGTTCGTCACCACGGCCACGCGGAACAAGGCGGCGATCATCTGGGAGTCGGACAGCGGCGTGTACAAAACCTTCACCTACCAGCAGCTCTACTACGAGGTGAACCGTTTTGCCAACGTGCTCAAGAAAAAAGGCGTCAAGAAAGGCGACCGGGTCACCATCTACCTCCCCATGATCCCCGAGCTTGCTATCTCCATGCTGTCCTGCGCCCGGGTGGGCGCGATCCATATTGTCGTGTTCGGCGGATTCTCAGCCAAGGCGCTCCGTGACCGCATCCAGGACTGCCAGTCGAGCATGGTGATCACCGCGGATGAGGGTTTGCGCGGCGGACGGTTCGTGCCGCTCAAGGCCAATGCCGACGAGGCGCTCCTCGAGTGTCCCACGGTCAAGGATATGGTGGTGGTGAAGCGGGCAGGCACGGGCAAGGTCAACATGGCGCCCGGCAGGGATACGTGGTGGGACGAGGAGATGGCGGGGAAGGACATCGTCAACTACTGCGAGCCCGAGAAGATGGACGCCGAGGACCCGCTCTTCATTCTCTATACCTCAGGCTCCACGGGCAAGCCAAAGGGCGTGCTGCATACCACCGCGGGCTATATGCTTTTCACCAACATGACCTTCCGGTATATCTTCGATTATCACGATGAAGACATTCACTTCTGCACCGCCGACATCGGTTGGGTAACGGGCCATAGCTACGTTCTCTACGGTCCGCTTTCGAACGGCGCCACGTCGCTCATGTTCGAGGGTATCCCGACCTATCCCGACCCGGGCAGGTTCTGGGACATCGTGGACAAACACCAGGTTAATATTTTTTACACCGCGCCCACGGCCATCCGGGCGCTCATGAAAGAAGGGGACAAGTGGGTCACCGGCCACGACCTATCGTCGCTCAAAGTACTCGGGAGCGTGGGCGAGCCCATCAACCCCGAAGCCTGGATGTGGTACCACAAGAACGTGGGTCACGAAAAGCTTCCCATCGTTGACACCTGGTGGCAGACCGAGACCGGTGGCATCCTGATCACGCCGCTGCCCGGCGCCATCATTGCCAAGCCGGGATCTGCGACCCGTCCCTTCTTCGGCGTGGTCCCCTCGGTCGTAAAAGAGGACGGTTCTCCGGCCAAGGCCAACGAAGGCGGCTACCTGGTCATCGATAAACCCTGGCCCGGCATGCTGCGCGGCACCTACGGCGATCCCGAGAACAAGCGTATCAAGGAAGTCTACTTCAGCCGGTTCCCGGGCAAGTTCTTCACCGGAGACGGCGCGCGAGTGGACGAGGACGGTGATTTCTGGCTCATGGGCCGGGTGGACGACGTGATCAACGTGTCCGGACACCGGCTCGGCACGGCCGAGGTGGAATCCGCACTGGTCTCTCACGAGGCGGTCGCCGAGGCTGCGGTCGTCGGCTATCCGCACGACATCAAAGGTGAGGGCATCTACGCGTACGTAACGCTCAAACAGGGCGTGGAGCCCACGGACGCGCTCAAGAAGATCCTTGCCGGCCATGTTCGCTCGGTCATCGGTCCCATAGCCACGCCGGACAAGCTCCAGTTCGCGCCCGGCCTTCCGAAGACTCGGAGCGGCAAAATCATGCGCCGCATCCTCCGGAAGATAGCCCACAACCAGGTGGAAGACCTCGGCGATACCTCGACGCTTGCCGATCCCACGGTGGTGCAGTCGCTGGTGAAAGAGCGGCTCGTTTAATTACGAACCGCCGGCTTTTTTGATGGCTTCCATGATCTTCTCTGAGTTCGGATCATGCAGTAATGCGTCCTGAAAGACGGACAGCGCTTTTGCCTTGAGCCCGCTTCTCGCGTAGAAGTTCCCGAGTTCCAGAGAGTACTCAATATTTT
>JANONA010000177.1:0-2263 GCA_031420575.1 Nitrospirota bacterium
AAGGCCCAGCCATATATTAGCACTCGCCATAAACGAGTGCTAAGTTTCTGCTCTACTAAAAAACATTACTTCAAGAAAGGAGTTCGTATATGAGTGTTAAATTCAAGCCATTGAAAGACAGGGTGTTCGTGAGCTACACCCCGGAGTTGGAGAAGACCGCGGGAGGTCTTTACATCCCCGATACCGCGAAGGAGAAGCCGCAGAGCGGCAAGGTGGAGGCCGTGGGTGATGAAGTAAAGTCCCTCAAGGTCGGAGACAAAATTCTCTTTGACCGTTATTCCGGCTCCAAGATCAACCTCGACAATGTCGAGTACCTGATCGTGAAAGAAGAAGACGTGCTCGGCGTCATGAGCTAAGTTCCCTGAAGGTTCCCGCAAGGGAACAACTGATAATAAACGTATTGAATTTTAGGAGGAAATAATATGGCAAAGCAGCTTATGTTCGACCAGGAAGCGCGCGCGGCGATCCTGAAGGGCGTGAACGTTCTGACCGACGCGGTGAAGGCAACGCTCGGCCCCAAGGGCCGCAACGTCATGATCGACAAAAAATTCGGCGCGCCGACCATTACCAAGGACGGCGTGACCGTGGCAAAGGAAATTGAGCTGAAGGACCCCTATGAGAACATGGGCGCCCAGCTCGTGCGTGAAGTGGCATCCAAGACCTCGGACGTGGCCGGCGACGGTACCACGACCGCAACGGTCCTGGCCCAGGCCATTTACCGCGAAGGAATGAAGAACGTGACCGCGGGCGCGAACCCCATGGATCTGAAGCGCGGCATCGAGAAGGCCGTTGAAGCGGTCATCGAGAACCTGAAGAAAAACTCCAAGCTCGTTGTTGACAAGAAGGAGATCGCCCAGGTCGGCAGCATCTCCGCGAACAGCGACGCGACCATCGGTGATCTCATTGCCGAGGCCGTGGACAAGGTCGGCAAGGATGGCGTGATCACCGTGGAAGAGGCAAAGAGCATGACCACCAGCCTCGAAGTGGTCGAGGGTATGCAGTTCGATCGCGGTTACATCTCGCCCTATTTCGTCACCAACGCCGAGAAGATGGAGGCCGTTCTCGAGAACGCCTACATCCTCCTGTCGGAGAAGAAGATCTCAAGCATGAAAGACCTGCTCCCGATCCTGGAACAGACCGCCAAGATGGGCGCGCCCATGGTGATCATTGCCGAGGACGTTGAGGGCGAGGCCCTGGCGACCTTAGTGGTGAACAAGCTGCGCGGCACGCTCCAGATCTGCGCCGTGAAGGCGCCGGGCTTCGGCGACCGCCGCAAGGCAATGCTCGAAGATCTCGCGATACTGACCGGCGGCTCGGTGATCTCCGAAGACCTCGGCATCAAGCTCGAGAACGTGAAGATCACGGACCTCGGCCGGGCCAAAAAGATTACCGTGGACAAGGACAACACCACCATCGTCGAGGGCGCGGGCAAGACCGACGCGATCCAGGGCCGCGTGAAGATGATCAAGGCGCAAATCGCCGAGACCACCTCGGATTATGACAAAGAGAAGCTCCAGGAGCGGCTCGCCAAGATCGTGGGCGGCGTTGCCGTAATCAACGTGGGCGCGGCAACCGAGACGGAGATGAAGGAAAAGAAGGCCCGTGTCGAGGACGCGCTCCATGCGACCCGCGCGGCCATGGAAGAAGGCATCGTGGCGGGCGGCGGCGTTGCACTGCTTCGCTGCATCCCGATCCTGGACAAGATGAAGCTCAGCGGCGACGAGCAGATCGGCGTGAACATCGTGAAAAAGTCGCTTGAAGAGCCGATGCGCCAGATCGTGAACAATGCCGGACTCGAGTCGTCCGTGATCCTCGAAAAGGTGAAACAGTCGGACAAGCCGAATTACGGCTTTGACGCACAGAAGGAAGAGTACGTGGACATGCTCCAGGCGGGCATCATCGATCCGACCAAGGTGACCCGGTACGCGCTTCAGAACGCCGCTTCCGTGGCGAGCCTCATGCTCACGACGGAAGTCATGATCACCGATCTGCCTGAAGAAAAGGGCGGCGGCATGCCCGGTGGTATGGGCGGCATGGGTGGTATGGGCGGCGGAGGCATGTACTAAGAATAAAAGCTTCCTTTCACACCCCGCACTCGCGGCGAGCACTCGTACCGCTGGGCGCAGGCACCCCGCACTCGCGGCGAGCACTCGTACCGCTGGGCGCAGGCGAGGGAATGAAACAGCGAGGCCGGCAGAGAAACTATCTCTGCCGGCTATTTTATTTAGGCACAACAACAGACCGGGATGTAAAGCATCAAATG
>JANONA010000178.1:0-2175 GCA_031420575.1 Nitrospirota bacterium
CGAATGACAACAGTAATGCTAATAATGCTTTCTTCATATACGCCTCCTCAAAGTGATTGCTGAATATTGAACTGCACGCATCATGAACCTTTGTTTATGAGCACTGTGTTTATGAGCACTGTGGTTAAAAGTATCAAACAGCATGTCTTTTGTCAAGGATTATTATAAAAAGTGTCAAGCCAAAAGCGAATTTTCGCTTGACAGTGCCGCGTAAATGTGTTACAAAAAATAAAATCGTAGCACGGAGGCCAGATGTCCGGTTTAACTCGTTTTGGCGTGTCCATTGACAGCCGGCTTATAAAAAAATTCGACGCTCTTGTCGGACGCAAAGGCTATGCCACCCGGTCCGAGGCCATCCGCGATATGATTCGCGACAGCCTGGTGGAGCAGGAGTGGGAGGCCGAAGACCGGGAGACCGTGGGCACGATCACCATTGTCTACAACCACCATACGCGCGAACTCGAACACGCGCTCACGGATATGCAGCATAAATCCTTTCACCAGATCGTTTCCACGCTTCACGTCCACCTTGACGCTCACAACTGTCTTGAAGTTCTGGTCGTGAAGGGGAAGAGCCAGGAGATCAGAAAGATCGCTGACCGGCTGATCGGCACGAGGGGAGTAAAACATGGGAAGCTGACGACCACGACCACGGGAAAAGAACTGGAGTAAGAGAAAAACCACGAGCCGGCGGACAGGCGATACTTTTGAAAGATACAGGAGAAAAACATGCGCAACTATATCAGAACAGGCCTTGTATGGGTAATGATGCTGGCGCCGGCCACGGCCTGGGCAACGCATCCGCTTAGGGTGGTGGATACGGGCACGGAAGGCAAAGGGAATTATTTGTTCGAACTGACCGGCGATTACCGCAAAGACGCCGAATTGAAAACAACAAAGCTGACCAGTATCTTCACCGTCGGGGCAGGGGAGAATACCGATTTCAGCGTGGAAGCGCCTTATCTCAAACTGGATCCGAGCCCGGTCACGGATGCATTCGCGAGCGGGAAGGGCGATGTCCGGATCAAACTGAAGCATCGACTTTTTGAAAATGAGGTCAAGCAATCCATGGCGTATCAGCTTTATGTGGACCTTCCGACCGGAGATGCGGATAAGGGGCTCGGTACAAACAATGTGCTTTGGGGAATTATGCTCATCGACAGCCAGGTGTGCCGCAGCAACGCCTTTCATCTGAATGTCGGATACGAGGCTCTTGGCGGGGATTTGAAACAATGGCATTTCGCGCGGGATTATGCCGTTCGGTTCGGTCTGGCTGCCGAGCGCAAACTGTCGGAATCTTTCCGTGTCCTGGCCGAGTTCGCCGGTGAGAGCCGGAAAGAGACGGACACCGGGGCGGATAGCTCTTCCTATTCACGACCGTTCACCTTTCTTGTTGGTGTGATTTACGATATTTCCAAGTCCTGGTACATGGACATCGGCGCACGGGCGGGGCTGAACAAGTATGCCGATGATTATGGCGCGCGTGTCGGCACGGGGTGGAAGTTTTAGAATAGGCAGTAGACAGTAGGCAGGAGACAGGAGAGAACACGGGTCCGGCTCATCCATGACCATTACGGACACTACCATCAAAACGGAGGACGGAAAGACGACATGCACAAAGGACATTCACCCAGCCACGGACACGGGCATGACCATCCTCATGAAGAACCCGAAGCCCTGCGCAAGCTCCTGCTTATGCTCGAACACTGGATAGAGCACGGCGACAGCCATGCGGAGAATTATAAGGAATGGGCGGCAAAGGCGCGCGACGCGGGCGAGGAAGAGATCGCAAGGGAGATACACCTTGCCATTGACGACAGCGATGCGGTGAAAAAACACCTCCAGCGCGCAAAGGCGATCCTTGCGGCGAAATTAGTTCTGAGAAAATAGAAGATGAGAGGGTGGGAAGGTGGGAGGATGGAACATGAAAGACAGAAACATAAGGAGTTGGAGATGCAAGGCCAATTTGATGACGATCTTCGTGATGCGATCCAATTCCACGGCCATCTCTGCCCTGGCCTCGCCCTTGGCTTTCGCGTGGCGAAGGCCGCGCTGCGGGAGCTTGGGGCGGACAGGCCCCAGGACGAGGAGCTTGTCGCTATCGTTGAGAATGATTCCTGCTCCGCCGATGCCGTCCAATTCATTACGGGCTGCACCTTCGGGAAGGGGAATCTC
>JANONA010000179.1:0-4257 GCA_031420575.1 Nitrospirota bacterium
ATGCAGATCAAGGCACAGGAAATCAGTGAGATCATAAAAAAGAAGATATCCGATTTCGAAAAGACCGTTGAGGTCGCCGAAGTCGGCACCGTGATCACCGTCGGTGACGGTATCGCCAAGATCTTCGGGCTCGATAACGTCATGTCAGGCGAGCTCCTGGAGTTCCCCGGCGGCGTCATGGGCATGGCGCTCAACCTTGAAGAGGAGAACGTGGGCGCGGTGCTCATGGGAGACGATTCAAGGATCCGTGAAGGCGACATTGTCAAGCGGACCAGGAGGATCGCCGAGGTTCCCGTGGGAGACGCCATCGTGGGCCGCGTGGTGGACGGCATCGGCCAGCCCATCGACGGCAAGGGCCCCATCGCTTCCAAAGAGTTTCGTCATATCGAAGTAATCGCGCCGGGCATCGTAAAGCGCCAGTCGGTGCGCGAGTCGCTCCAGACCGGCATCAAGGCCATTGACGCCATGATCCCCATCGGCCGCGGCCAGCGCGAACTCATCATCGGCGACCGCCAGACCGGCAAGACCGCCATTGCCATCGACACCATCATCAACCAGAAGGGGCAGAATGTCACCTGCATCTACGTGGCGATCGGTCAGAAACGCTCCACGGTGGCGCAGGTGGTCAAGACCCTCCAGGAACACGGGGCCATGGACTACACCATCATCGTGTCGGCAACGGCCTCGGACCCTGCGCCGCTCCAGTTCATCGCTCCCTACACCGGCTGCACTATCGGCGAGTATTTCCGCGACAAAGGCCAGCATGCTCTTATTGTGTATGACGATCTGTCGAAGCAGGCCACGGCATATCGTCAGCTTTCGCTGCTCCTCCGCAGGCCCCCTGGCCGCGAAGCATATCCCGGCGACGTGTTCTATCTCCACTCCCGTCTCCTCGAGCGTGCGGCGAAACTGTCCGATAAGATGGGCGGCGGATCGCTCACGGCGCTCCCGATCATCGAGACCCAGGCCGGCGACGTGTCCGCCTACATCCCGACGAACGTGATCTCCATCACCGACGGACAGATCTTCCTCGAATCCGATCTCTTCTATTCCGGCGTGCGACCGGCCATCAACGTGGGCATTTCCGTGTCGCGCGTGGGCGGCAGCGCCCAGATCAAGGCCATGAAGCAGGTGGCCGGCACGCTCCGCCTCGACCTTGCCCAGTACCGCGAGCTCGCGGCCTTTGCCCAGTTCGGCAGCGACCTCGATAAGGCCACGCTGGCCCAGTTGAACCGCGGTCAGCGCATGGTGGAGCTTTTGAAGCAGGACCAGTACGTGCCTATGCTGGTTGAGCAGCAGATCCTCGTTATTTTTGCGGGAACGAACGGCTATGCGGATGAAGTGCCCGTGAATGCGGTCAGGAAGTTCGAGTCGGAACTTCTGCGGTTTGTGACGAGCAAGCATCAGTCTCTGCTCGACGACATCAAGAGCAAAAAACAGCTCGATGACGACCTCAAAGCGCGCATCAAGAGCGCCATCGAGGAATTCAAAAAATCGTTTACGGCGTAAACCGTCATTCAAAATTCAAAATTTAAGATTCAAAATTGCACAGGGTCGTTGAATTTTGAATATTGAATCTTAAATTCGAGGCGAATAAATGCCGAGTCTTAGAGACATTAAAAGAAAGATCACGAGCGTCAAGAAGACCCAGCAGATCACCAAGGCCATGAAGATGGTGGCGGCTGCCAAGCTCCGTCGCGCCCAGGACCGCGTGATCGCGGCGCGGCCATACGCGCGCAAGATGCTCGCGGTGATAGCCAACCTTGCAAGTCGCGTTGAGCGGGCGCAGCATCCGCTCCTGGCCAGGCGGGATGCCAGGAAAGTAAAACTCATGGTGCTCACGTCGGACCGCGGGCTCTGTGGGGCGTATAATACCAATATCCTGCGCAAAGCCGTCGAGGCGGTCAATCAGTTCAAGGCCGAGGGTAAGGAAGTGAAAGTGAATGTCGTGGGCCGCAAAGGACGCGACTTTTTCCGCAAACGTGCCGGGTACACGCTGGGCAAAGTGTGGTCGGAACTCGGCATGATAGACTATGAGAAGGCCGCCGATGTCGGCAAAAATATTGTCGCACGTTTTGCCGCGGGCGATGCCGACGAGGTCTATCTTCTCTATAACGAGTTCAAGAGCGTGATGCAGCAGAAGGTCACCCTCGAGAAGCTTCTGCCGGTGGAACCGCCCGCGGAGGCTGATCCGTTCATGGCTGCCGTCGATTATCTCTATGAGCCTTCGGCTGAAGCGATCCTGAGTTCTATCCTGCCGAAGCACATTGAAGTGCAGGTCTACCGCTCTATGCTTGAGAGCCAGGCGAGTGAGATGGGATCGCGGATGACCGCTATGGACTCAGCCACGCGGAATGCCAAGGACATGATCGGAAGGCTCACGCTGAAGTTCAACAAACAGCGCCAGGCCGCGATCACCAAGGAAATTTCCGAGATCGTGGGCGGCGCGGAAGCGCAAAAATAGTATTCAATATTCAAGATTCAAAATTCAAATGTGTTCAGCATTTGTATTGAATATTGAATTTTAAATTTTGAATTTGTCTTAATCACAGGGGGTATCAATGAGCACAGGCAAAATAGTACAGGTGATGGGTGCGGTGGTGGACTGCGAGTTCCCCGTCGGCAGCCTTCCCTATTTGATGAATGCGCTTCGGATCGATCAGGCGGAGGATAAGAACCTCGGCACGCCTGAGATCCATCTGACGCTCGAGGTTGCGCTCCACCTCGGCGAGAACCGGGTGCGTACGGTGGCCATGTCTTCCACGGATGGTCTTATGCGCGGCATGAAGGTCAACGACACCGGCAAGGCCATTTGCATGCCTGTTGGCAAGGAAGTGCTGGGCCGCATCATGAACGTGATCGGAGAGCCCGTGGATGAGCTGGGGCCGATCACGACCAAGGATACCCTTCCTATTCACCGGTCCGCGCCGATGCTCGAGGAACTCGATCCCACGAAGGTGCTCTTTGAAACCGGCATCAAGGTCATCGACCTCCTGGCGCCCTACACCAAGGGCGGCAAGACCGGCCTCTTCGGCGGCGCGGGCGTGGGCAAGACCGTTATCATCATGGAGTTGATCAACAACGTGGCAAAACAGCACGGCGGTTACTCGGTATTCGCGGGCGTGGGCGAACGTACCCGCGAAGGTAATGACCTCTGGGCCGAGATGAAGGAGTCGGGCGTTATCAGCAAAGCGGCCCTGGTCTTCGGCCAGATGAACGAGCCGCCGGGAGCGAGGCTCCGCGTCGGACTGTCGGCCTTGACCGTGGCCGAGTATTTCCGCGATACCATGGGACAGGACGTGCTCCTGTTCGTTGACAACATATTCCGGTTTACCCAGGCAGGCTCCGAAGTATCGGCGCTCCTCGGCCGTATGCCGTCTGCCGTGGGCTATCAGCCAACCCTCGGTACGGAAATGGGCGCCCTCCAGGAGCGCATCACCTCCACGAAGAAAGGGTCCATCACCTCGGTGCAGGCCATCTACGTGCCGGCGGACGATTTGACTGATCCGGCGCCGGCAACGGCGTTTGCGCACCTCGATGCCACCACGGTGCTCTCTCGCCAGATCTCGGAGCTGGGCATCTATCCGGCCGTGGACCCGCTCGATTCCACGTCCCGGATCATGGATCCCCACGTGGTTGGAGCGGAGCATTACGCTGTTGCGCAAAGGGTGCAGCTTGTGCTCCAGAGATATAAGGAACTCCAGGACATCATTGCGATCCTCGGTATGGATGAACTTTCAGACGAGGACAAGCTCTCCGTGTCCAGGGCCCGGAAGATCCAGCGCTTCCTGTCGCAGCCCTTCCAGGTGGCCGAGGCCTTTACGGGCACGCCGGGCAAGTACGTGCCGCTCAAGGAGACCATCAAGGGATTCAAGGAAATCGTTGACGGCAAGATGGATGATATGCCCGAACAGGCATTCTACATGGTCGGCCAGATCGAGGAAGTGTTCGAGAAGGCGGAGAAACTCGGCTACAAGCGGTGATGATAAACGATACAGGATGCGAAATTCTTGTCATGGATTATGGATCATGGATCATGGATCATGAATTATGGATCAGTTGATAGAAATTGAGCGCCGAGGATTGGAAAAAGACAATGGTCGCTGAAAAAGGAAAAATGCTGCTTGAGATCGTTGCGCCGAGCCGCCAGGTGGTCCGTTCGGAGCGCGTGGACGAAGTGATCGCGCCGGGCAGCGAGGGCGAGTTCGGCGTGCTGCCCGGGCATACGCCGTTCCTGACCACGCTCAAGGTCGGCAT
>JANONA010000180.1:0-1979 GCA_031420575.1 Nitrospirota bacterium
CAATGTTGCCGGTGTGTCTGTTCCGAAAGCCCTTATCGACCGGATGAACAAGGCAAAGGAAGCTGCCGGGGATGACAAGAAAAAGGCCAAAGAGCTTCAGGAGCAGGAAGGCATCAAGATCACGATTGAGCTGATCCATCAGGCCCTCGAGACACCAGGCGTGAGGGGCGTGCATATCCAGGCCATCGAGTGGGAGAGCGCCATTGAAGGGATCGTGAAGGCAGCGGGATTGTATCCGAGACCCTCATTTTGATTGCGGATTTCGGATTGCGGAATGCGGATTGAGAAAATCTGAAGCAAGATATCTAAACGACGACATTGGAGGTTGGGAGTTTGTTGTTTTCGGGTCTGTAGGTTTTATTCCGCAATCCGAAATCCGCAATCCGAAATAAGAATATGCCGAAAATAACCGTTCTCGATATATATAAGAAGAAAGCCGAAGGCAGGAAGATCACCATGCTCACGGCCTATGACTATCCTACGGCCCAGATCGTGGACCAGGCAGGGATCGATATGATCCTCGTGGGGGACTCGGTCGGCATGGTGGTGCAGGGCGTGTCGAGCACCTTGCCGGTCACGATGGACGAGATGATCTACCATACGAAGATGGTCAGCCGCGGCACGCAATCAGCCATGGTGGTGGGTGACATGCCGTTCCTCTCGTATCAAACGGACAAGGCGGAAGCTATCCGGAATGCGGGACGGTTCCTGAAAGAAGCCAATGCCGAGGCCGTGAAACTCGAAGGCGGCACCCAGATGGCAGAGGCAATCCGGGCAATCGTCGCCGCTGGTATCCCGGTCATGGCTCATATCGGGCTCACCCCGCAGTATGTCCATGCCCTTGGCGGGTTCAAGGTCCAAGGCAAGGACGAGGCCGCCCGTGAGAAAATTCTTGCTGATGCGCGGGCGGTTCAGGATGCAGGTGCATTCGCAGTCGTTCTCGAAGCCATGCCCGCTTCGCTCGCCAGGGAAATTCATAAAATGCTGCATATCCCGACCATCGGGATCGGCGCAGGGGTGGATTGCGACGGCCAGGTGTTGGTGCTTCATGACCTTCTTGGGCTGTTCGACCGCTTTACTCCCAAGTTCGTAAAGAAGTACGCAAACCTGAAGGAACAGGCGCTCAAGGCGGTAAAAGAGTATAAGCAGGATGTGGAAAACGGCAAATTCCCTTCAGAAGAACATAGCTTTAAATAATCAAACAACGCGTTCTTTGTGGATTTTGGCGGCGGCCGTCCGGCTCCTTATTGTAGCGATGGTTGTTTTTATCAATGAAATTTATAGGTTAATTAAAAAAATTGTCGCTAACATGCTCAAATTTTCTTGACTCATGCAATACATGCTCGCTATAATTATCTTCCCGCGCCATCCGGGTTTTCGTTCTTTTACAAGGGATTTGCCGCTGCCGGGAAGCATGCTTAAGGAGGAACCATCATGCCTGAGGCAGCATTGAACGTGGTCTTGCTCCGCCACACGCCCGAGCCTGAAGAAGTTGTGGCCATGGCCGCGAAGCTGTGCTACAGCCCGTCGGGTGTTGAGGAGCTGAAAGAGAAGATCGAGGCCAGGGACCAGGCTGCCTTTGTGGAGAAACTGGCGTCCATTGGGCACCTTTCTCCCATAGAGCACGTGTCATTCACGTTCGGCATTGAGGGGATATCCCGGGCCTGTTCTCACCAGCTTGTCCGTCACCGAGTGGCGTCATACTCGCAGCAGAGTCAGCGCTATGTGAAGGAAGAGCATTTCGATTATATTATTCCTCCGAGCATCAAGCAGGATGCCGCGATCACTCGTGAGTTCGAGAAGTGCATGGCCGAAGCCCAGGAGAACTATACGAAAGTTCTCAAGCGTCTCGAAGAGCTCGGGTATAAGGGTGAGGTGGGACAGCAGGACGCGCGGTATCTGCTGCCGAATGCGGCTGAGACGAAAATAGTCGTCACTATGAACGCGCGGGAGCTGCTGCACTTTTTTCGCGTGCGTTG
>JANONA010000181.1:0-5844 GCA_031420575.1 Nitrospirota bacterium
GTTTTTGCCGTTACCGGGCCGATACAGGCAACGGCCACACCTTCTAAAAATGTTTTATACTCTTTTTGGCCGAGTATTTCAACAAAATTATGCACGGTCGAGGAGCTGGTGAAGGTCACCGCGGAGATAGTGTTCTCCTCGAACGCTTTTCTGATCCGGTCCACGTCCGAGATGGGCCGTACGTTCTCATAGGCGGTCGCGACCGTCACCTCGGCGCCCTGCTCTCTCAGCTTGTCCGGGATTATCTCTCTGGCTGTTTTCGCCCGGGGGATCAGAAATTTCCGGTCTTTGACGGTTACGCCGCCGAGGGCGGCAACCACGCCTTCCGCCTTGAACTCCGCGGGTATCAGATCGGCCCTCAGGCCGTACTGCTCAAGCAACTCCGCTGTCTTTGGCCCGACCGTGCAAATGTTCACGCCCTTGAGTATACGCAGGTCTTTGCCGAGACCGCGAAGCCTTTCCATGAAAAACTTGACCGCGTTCGCGCTCGTGAAAACGATCCAGTCATATGTTTCTATCGCATGGATAGCGCTGTCCAACTCAGCCCAACTCGCGGGCGGGACAACATCGATGGTGGGGAATTCAATGGTCGTGGCGCCGCGGTCGATGAGCAGCTCGGCGAACACGCTTGCCTGGTCGCGCGAGCGGGTGACCACGACCCGTTTGCCGAAGAGCGGTTTGGACTCGTACCAGTTCAGTTTTTGCCGAAGCCGTACCACCTCACCGACGACGATGATGGCCGGCGGCCCGAGTTTGGCTTCTTTGACCTTCAGGACGATGTCCGTGAGTGTGCCGGTCACCACTCGTTGATCCGTGCGGGTGCCCCACTGGATGAGGGCTACGGGTGTCTCGGGATTCCTGCCGTGAGAGATAAGATTGTCCACGATGTTCCGGAGGTTCTTCATGCCCATGAAGAACACCAGCGTGCCGATGCCGGTCGCGATCTTGTCCCAGTGCACCTTTGATTCCGGCTTTGTGGGGTCCTCATGGCCGGTCACGAAGGCCACGCTTGCGGTATAATCACGATGGGTGAGCGGTATGCCCGCGTAGGTCGGCGCCGCCGTGGCAGCGGTCACGCCGGGTACGATCTCGAAGGGGATATGGCCGTCAGCGAGCTCTTCGGCCTCTTCCCCACCCCGACCGAAGATGAAGGGGTCCCCGCCCTTTAAACGGGCGACGATTTTCCCCTCTTTCGCTTTTTTAACGATCAGGGCGTTGATCTCCTGCTGCGGCAGCGTGTGCCTGCCGCCCTGCTTGCCCACGTAGATAAGCTCCGCATCAGGACGCCGCTGGTCGAGCAGCCGCTCGTTCGCGAGATAGTCGTAGATGATCACGTCCGCCTTCTTCACGCACTCCAGGCCTTTGACCGTGATCAGACCGGGGTCGCCAGGGCCCGCGCCGATTAAATATACTTTTCCGATTGCTTGAGTCATAATTTTTAATTTTCTAAAAGGTGACTACTCAGGTCGGTTGGAATTATTGAGAGCAATGGCCCGACCGGATACGTCATGCCGCACCATTTCGTCATTCCCGAGCGCTTTAATCGGGAATCCAGAGGTTTTTAACGTCACTGGGTCCCCGATAGGATCATTCGGGGACGACGGATATTGGGTGACTGAGAAGTTACTCTAAAAGATTGTTTCCGCTGAAGTCGGTCGTATTCCCGTAGACTTCGCGCAGGATCACGTCCGCGCCCCGGGACAGGAGCTTTTCCGCAAGGGTCACACCGAGCTTCTCCGCCTTCTCCGGTTCGCCTTCGATGAAGTCCTTGACGATGCGTTTTCCATCCACGCTGCCCACGAGACCGGTAAGCTTCAGTTTCCCATCGCTCACCTGACCGTAGCATGCGATCGGGACCTGGCAGCCTCCTTCGAGCCTCCTGAGGAGCGCTCGTTCGCCCGTAACGCAGGTGCGGCTGTCCGCATGGTTGAAGAAGGCGATCAGGTCATTGAGCTCCCGATCATCCACCCGGCATTCGATGCCGAGAGCGCCCTGGCCGATGGCGGGCAGACAGAGCTCCGGTGAGAGGTATTCAGAAACGTTCTCCGCAAGCCCAAGCCGCTTCACCCCCGCCGCGGCGAGGATGATGGCGTCGTACTGACCTTCCTTGAGTTTCCGCAGCCGCGTGTCCACGTTCCCGCGCAGTTGATGGATCACGAGGTCAGGACGTATGCTCATAAGCTGGGCCTGACGTCTCAAACTGCTCGTGCCCACATTCGCGCCTTTGGGGAGGTCTTTGAACGCGACCTTATTCCGGGTAAGCAAGGCGTCTCTCGCGTCCTCACGCTTCGTGATGCAAGCAAGGTGGAGTCCGTCGGGAAAGAAAGTCGGCACGTCTTTCATGCTGTGCACGGCAATGTCGATCTCATTCGCGAGCATGGCCTCCTCGATCTCTTTCACAAAGAGCCCTTTCCCGCCGACCTTGGAAAGCGGCACATCCAGAATCTTGTCTCCCGTGGTCTTGATCTTCGTGAGCGTTACGGTCACACCCGGATATTTTTTCTCAAGCTCCGACTTCACCCACTCCGCCTGCCAGAGCGCAAGCGCGCTCGCCCGTGTGCCGATCCTGATCTGTTTTCTCAATGCAATACTCCTTATCTTCACTTTTCCGGAGACTCAGCGGCATTCACCTGTCCCGGTCGTTTCAGTTCCTTGTCCAGGTTAAACAACCTGCGCGCGATGGCGATTGTAGTATCGCCTTCGCCGGGGGTAGAGGCGGCCTGCTTCAGTACCACGAGAGGCGCGTGGAGCAGCTTGTTCACGATGGCCTGGGACATGGCCTCCACGGCCAGTCTCTGGTCTTCAGTAATGCCGTTCCACGAAGCAAGAGTTTTGTCAAACTCCCGCTTCCGTACATCTTCCACTTTTTCGCGAAGATCCACGATGGTCGGGACGGCATCAAGGGCGCGCTCCCACTGGAGGTATGTCTCGACCTCCCGCGTGATAATCTCTTCGGCCTTCTCGGCTTCTTTTGCCCTGCCCCCGGTGTTCACGTCAACATTACCCTGAAGGTCATCGATGTCATACAGGTACACATTGTCGACCTTGTCAACCTCGGGATCGATGTTCCTCGGATTCGAAATGTCGATCATGAAGATCGGTTTGTTGCGCCGTTCCTTGAGCGCCCGGCTGACCATGTCGCGGTTGACGACATACCGCGGCGCGCCGGTCGCACAGATAAGGATGTCCACCATAACCAGGGCGTCGGGAAAATGTTCGAACCGTATGGCGTCGCCTTTGAACTCCCTGGCGAGTTCTTCGGCGCGTTCGAAGGTGCGGTTCGCGACCATGATGTTCTTCACGCCATTGCCCAGGAGATGCTGGGCAGCGAGTTCCGCCATCTCGCCGGCGCCGAGGAGCATGACGTTCTTCCCCGCCAGTTCTCCGAAAATCTTCTTTGCCAGTTCCACCGCCGCCGTGCTGATGGACACTGCTCCTTTGGCGAGCTTCGTCTCTGTACGAACCCTCTTTGCAACGGAGATGGCCTTCTTGATCAGTTTATTGAGAATGACGCTCGTGGTCCTGGCCTTGAGGGCGATATCAAAGGCGTCCTTGAGCTGCCCCAGTATCTGCGCCTCTCCCAACACCATGGAGTCGAGGCTCGAGGCCACGCGGAAGGCGTGGCGTACGCCCTGGACGTCAGGATAAACGTAGAGCGATTGCTCCAGTGCCTCCCGGGAGAGGCCATGATAATCGGAGATGAACTGCTTAATACGCTCGATCCCCTTGGCGCTGTCTTGTGTTGATGCATATATCTCGACCCGGTTGCAGGTGGACAGAATAAGTCCCTCTCGGATCCCCTCGTAGTTCACCAGCTTCCTGAGCGCTTCCGGGACAGTCGCTTCGGGAAAGTTGAGCTTCTCACGAACCTCTATAGGAGCTGTTTTATGGCTGAGGCCGACTACAATGATACCCATTCACGTGCCATCCTAAAAGCTGTGTTTTCCCATCTCGATGCGGCTTATCACGAAAAAACCGACCAGGACGAAGACAAATCCGATGATCGAAAGGAAGGCCATTTTTCTCCCCCGCCATCCGATCGTACGGAGATGCAAAAGCGCGAGGTAGATTACCCAGGTGATAAGCGACCAGGTTTCTTTTGGATCCCAGCTCCAGTATGTGCCCCATGCGCTGTTTGCCCAAATAGAGCCGGTGATCATGCCGAGCGTGAAGAGGGGCCAGCCGAACGTCAGCGCCTTGTACCCGAGCGTATCCATGATATCGAGCGACGGCAGACGATGGAATATCGCGCCCAGATGCTTTGCCTTGAGCTGACGCTCCTGGATCAAATACATAATCGAAACGATGAATGCGAAGGCAAAGGCGGAGTTCCCAAGGACCGCGAAGCTCGTATGTACGCCGAGCCAGCCGCTCTTGAGCAAAGGGTTGATTTCCTTAATATCGCCAATATCGCCGGACAGGATAAGCGCCGGCGCCATGAGGACGATTACGAACGGGAGCACGAACGATCCGAGAGCGGCAATTTTGAACCGAAACTCCATGACTAAGAACACCAGCACGATACCCATGCCGAGGAAATTCAGGGCCTCGAATAAGCTCGTTATTGGGATATTGCCCGATTCAGTCCACCGGAAAAGAAAATAGGCGATATGGAGAAGAAAACCCGAAAAGGTCACCCAGAGCGACGCCGGAGCAGTCCACTTCCGCTCAGGCTTTATGATATAGGCAATGTACCCCGCTGTTGCGAGCAGATAGGCGCCCATTGCTGCTTGAAAAAACAAGAGGTTCATAAGGCAATTCCCGTCCCGTAATGATCCGATGGTTTTTTTTATGATACTTTTTAAACTCGCTTAAAGTCAAGGTAAAAACGAGGTCTGGTCAATCGTAAATCGGAGCGCGGGGGCGCGTGGTCAGGTTGACAGGATGAGGCGCGGCGTCAGGCTATTTTTATGAACGTTCGGGGGTCAGCCTGCCGTCAGCCATCCTGAGCACACGGTCCGCGCGGACCGCAAGTTTGTCGTTGTGCGTCACGATCACGAAGGTTATCCCCTGTTGCTTATTGATCCCGAGAAGAAGATCATGCATTGCCTCGCCCGTATGCATATCGAGATTTCCGGTCGGTTCATCGGCCAGCACGACGTCGGGTTTCAGCATCAACGCCCGGGCCACCGCAACGCGCTGCTGTTCTCCGCCCGAAAGTTCGCCGGGCCGGTGAAGAAGCCGCGCTCCGAGCCCCACGTCGGTCAGAATTTTCGCCGCGGCTTCGGCTGCTTCTCCACGGTCCATCCTCCGGATGAGCGCCGGCATCATGACGTTCTCGAGCGCCGAAAACTCCGGAAGCAGATGGTGAAACTGGAACACAAACCCCACCCGTTCGTTGCGAAAACGCGAAAGCCGTCCGTTGTCAAGGCCGAAAACGTCGACATCTCCGTAATAGATCTTGCCGGAGGTCGGTCGTTCAAGCGCGCCCAGGATGTGGAGAAGCGTGCTTTTCCCGACACCCGATGCGCCGACAACGGCGAGCATCTCGCCTGCCCGGATGTCGAGATCGATGCCGTCAAGAACGGGGAGCTCCACGGGACCGCTCATGAACGTTTTGCGGAGCTGCTCAATATGGATAAGCGCGCGTGTTATTTCTTTTCTCCCGACGTTACCGATTCTTTTACCTTCTCCACTTTCTTTTCGACCGATGTTGCGCCTTCCTCGATCTTTCCTTTGATGTTTTCCGCCTTCTTGCCCATGCCGCCTATCCAGGCGCCGACGGATTCAAGAAGGTTCCCGCCGCCCAGGAGAACGAAGCCGACCGCAAGCAAGACCAGCAAGAGCGCTGTCAGCACAAACCTTTTCAACGTACCGCCTTTTTGTCCCATAACATCCTCCTTA
>JANONA010000182.1:0-2143 GCA_031420575.1 Nitrospirota bacterium
CTCCATCAGCTCGGAAGGCAAGGGCTGGATCGCGGGTATCGAGCTGCGCGAGCGCGAGCGCACGGGCATCAACTCGCTCAAGGTGAGCTATAACAGGGTCTTCGGGTATTACATCGAAGTAACAAAAACGAATCTTGCAAATGTGCCTCCGGAGTTCATCCGCAAGCAAACGATTGCGAACGCCGAGCGGTTTATCACTCCCGAGCTCAAGGAATATGAGGACAAGGTGCTTGGCGCAGAGGAAAAGATCCTCGGCCTGGAGTACCGGCTGTTCCAGCAGGTGCGGGAATCGGTTGCCGCCTCGACCGTCAGGATCCAGGACATGGCGCGGCGGCTCGCGGTCCTCGACAGCATAGTCTCGCTTGCCGAGGCCGCGGCCAGGAATAATTATGCGCGGCCCGTGATCCTTGAAGGGGATACGCTTACGATCATTGAGGGCAGGCATCCGGTTGTCGAACAGATCGCTCTCGACGAGCGGTTCATCCCGAACGATACGCTCTTGGACTGCGAAGAGAATCAGCTCTTGATCCTGACCGGGCCGAACATGGCGGGCAAGTCCACCTACATGCGCCAGGTGGCGATTATCACGATCATGGCCCAGATGGGCGGGTTTGTTCCCGCGCGCGAGGCGCAGGTCGGCCTCGTGGACCGGATCTTTACCCGCATCGGGGCGTCGGATTTCATCACGCGCGGCCAGAGCACCTTCATGGTCGAGATGAACGAGACCGCGAACATCCTGAACAATGCCACGGATAGAAGCCTCATTATTCTCGACGAGATCGGTCGTGGCACGAGCACCTTTGACGGCATCAGCATCGCCTGGGCCGTGGCAGAACATATCCATACGAAAATACGGGCGCGGACGCTCTTTGCCACGCACTACCATGAGCTGACCGAGCTGGCGCTCACCATGGACAGGGTGAAGAACTATACCGTGGCGATCAAAGAGTGGAACGACCAGATCATCTTTCTCCGCAAAGTGGTCGAGGGCGGGGCTGACAAATCCTACGGGATCCAGGTCGCCCGGCTTGCCGGACTTCCGCAAAGCGTGATCCAGCGGGCCAGGGAAGTGCTCGCGAACCTTGAAAAGGCCGAGTTCAACGAACTGGGCGAGCCGGTGGCAGCGTCAAAAACCGGAAACGGAGAAGGGGAGAGAGGGAGACGGGGGGGAAAGGCAGTGGCCGCGGAGAACGATTTGATCGAGCCGCAGCTTGGCCTCTTCGCAAGCGAAGCGGGGCTTTTGTTTAAAGAGCTCCAGGACCTGAATCTCGACGCCATGACTCCTCTCGATGCAATGAATAAACTGCATGAGCTCAAGAAGAAAGTGAGCAACGGATACTGATGGCGGCTGCCGAGGGAACGTGCAAAAAGTAAAAAAGACTTGACTCTTTGTTTTCGGCATGGTATAAATCGTTATATTGAAAATGGTTATCAATATCAAGTTATGAAAAAGCATCCGGCGGAACAACTAACGGAATACCTTGCGGGCCAGGGTCTCAAGTCCACGAGCCAGCGCGATACGATCCTGAAAATATTTGTGGACGCGGGCCGGCACCTGAGCGCGGAGGAGTTGTATGCGCGGGTTAAAAAGACGCACCCGGGTATCGGCTATGCCACGGTGTACAGGACCTTAAAGCTTCTGGCCGGGGCGGGGATGGCCGAGGAGCGGCGGTTCGAGGACGGCTTTACCCGGTATGAGTTCAAGGCCGCGAAAGGTCACCACGACCATCTTATCTGCACCCGGTGCGGTGAAATCATCGAATTCGAGAACGAACGCATCGAGGCGCTCCAGCAGGATGTGGCCAGGAAAAATCGCTTTCTGGTAAAGAGCCATAAGCTGGAGCTTTATGGACTCTGTGCCGAGTGTCAGGGAAAGAGGTAAGTAGGAAGTAGGAAGTGGGAAGAGATGGACGAGGGACGAAGGATGAGGGAAGAATATCCGGCAAGGAGTCGTTATGCATAATCATAATGGTCCTGATGATAAAGACCGTCATGGAGATTTGAATAAAATCCTTCTGATCGGCAATCCCAACGTGGGCAAGAGCGCCCTGTTCGGTCTTCTGACCGGCAAGTACGTCACCGTGTCCAATTATCCGGGGACAACGGTCGAGGTGACCTACGGGAACGCGATGATCAATAAGAC
>JANONA010000183.1:0-6898 GCA_031420575.1 Nitrospirota bacterium
TCGGCCACCTCTTCCAGGGACGCTACAAGGCCATCCTGTGCGATAAAGACGCCTACCTGCTCGGTTTGCTCAAGTATATCCACCAGAATCCCGTCCGCGCAAAGATAGCGGAGAAGGTCGATGCCTATCCATGGAGCAGCCATCACGCCTACACCGGGAGGGATAACCCGTTCTGTCTTGTAGACACCGATCAGATTCTCAGGCTATTCTCGGAGCGTAAATCCCGCGCTCGAGCGAAGTACCGCGAGTTTATGGCCGACCAGGACACCTTGGACAAGGCAAACGTCTACGCCGCCATAGACCAGCGCCTCCTGGGAGACGATGAATTCGTGGAACGGATCATGGTACAACACGACCGGGAGGAAGCGCAAATCCGTCAAAAGAAGAAAAGTCTCGATGAGATAGCGAAAGCGATTGAGCAGCGGTACGCGATAACCGTAGACGACATCCGCTCCAATAGCCGGACAGAAGATCTTGTGCGTGCCAGGAGGATATTCAGCCAGGTAGCCGGTGCTTTGGGCCACCGGGGAAGCGAGCTGGCGAAGTATATGCGGAAGGACCCCGCAGCTATCACGCGGCAGATGCGGGATACGACGCAGAAGGGGGAGGTCCGAGTGGTGTTGAAGTGGTTGGGAGGCAACAAGTCAACAAATCAAGCCTGACTCTATATGGCCCAACCGTAGCAAGATACTTTGCCACATCCATCAGCATCTTGCCAAGCTCTTTTCGCCTCTTCGTGCCTCATGGTTTTAAAGATACTTCATCGTTGAAATATTGCCAATAAAAAAGCCCCATCCGTTTCCGGATGAGGCTTTCAAATTTAATCACGGCGGCGTCCCGCTCTACCGAGATCCCCCAACCAAACCACAAACCCTCACCCCGTTAGACCCTGCCCGGTCCGGCCACCCCATAAGCGAGCCGGATACGCACAAACAGAGTCTAACGGGGCCAAATAACCAAATAATCAAAGCACCAATTCACCCCGTTAGAGCCGTGGCTGTCTTCTGCTTTCTCTCCGGACAGCATGTCTCGCGCGAGAGTATGGCGGCTCTAACGGGGCTCACTGTCCACGGACGCAACGGACATAGCGCTGGAAACCCTTAAAATAGCTGACCACGGAGCCGTCGTTGAAGTCCACGTACCACGCGTTCGGCGTATTGCCCGCGTTGGTAGTGGACAACCAGTAGCCCGATGAAAGTGTATTTGGAAACAGGGGATCAATCGAAGGATTGAATCGTGTGTCGTCAACAAGGGAACTCAGTTCCTTGGCGTTCGGCAACCGCCAGTCGGTAAAGCCGCCGAGCGATAATACTTCACAATAGGATATTCCCGCCGTCCATGTAGGTGTGATGGCTGGAGATGGAGTATTGGTGCAAGTCGGGGTGCTCACCAACCCCGCGGAACACTTCTGCCACACAAGATTTGTAATGTTGTCGGCGACAGTTCCGGCTGCTGCCCCGGTCCCATCGGTAAAGCTGCCCGCATTCGCATTACCGCAATACAGCCCAAACAACCCTGTTAGTAAAAACGAGATCAATGTCCTGTTCATAATAACCTCCTTTGAATTTTAGTAACTACGCAGGTTGTTTAGACTGTAGTCTATTAGGCCTGCGCAAAGATCGGCCAGTTCAAATACTGCTGAGCTTTGTATGATCTCGCATGTTTCTTTCTCCCTATCTCCCTAAATACCTACAGACTATCCACCTGAGTAGTTACGTTAAAATTCAATATTCGGCCGGAAAATGAACTGAAAATCGTCTTTTCCCCCGCCTGCGGCGAGCGCGCCGGTATATTTCCTGGTCGATTCCCAGACAAAACCGGCTGCCAGCGAGAACGCTATTTGCCTGTTTTCAAGCGGCCATTTTTTGTCCACGAAGAAATAGTGGCGGATGGACCGGAAGCCGCGGCGGTCCATGTTAAAGGTGTATTCAAACCCGCTGTTATTGAAAAGGGACAAGCCCTCCGGCTTATAATCCACCCTGCTTCTTCTGAATCCGAGGTAAATGATGTCCGTAATGTCAGGGTTGCCGTGCAGTTTTGACCCGATACGGAAACTCCAGTTCAGTTTCTTGACCGGCGATTTTCGGTCTCCCTTGAGCTTCCATTCAAGCTCCCACCAGTTGTCTTTGACCAGCTCATTGTCCTTGATGTGATAATTGCCCGCGCTGATCAGGTACCCGCTGTATCCCATCCCCTTGGTGTCCCGGCTGCCGGGGACGGAGAAGTTCACGACGTTGCCGGCCAGGAGTGAGACGGCATAGGGCTCTTCGAAACCGGTGGTGAGCGCCTTGACCCAGTTGAAATCCCCCGATACCTGTGCGCGGTCGTGGAAATCGCGGTCATGCTCCTTCAGGTAGGCGCCGAAATACGGCATCGGGTTGACGCTTGCCTCAAGTACAAGGAACCGCGGAAGGAGGGCTGCACGGGAGAGCAGGGTCCTGTAGATTTCCGACTCGGTCATTTCTCCGAGTTGGGGAATCGGGGCCTTGGTCAGGGAGACAATAAGGGCGAGGCTCGTGTAGTACGCATCAGGTTCGAACACGAGCTCGATCCGTTTGAACTCTTCCGCCGGCGCGGCGCTGTCCTGATGTTGCTCGGATTCCCGCTGCTCAGCGTATGCAATGATGGGAACGGCCATGTGCAGGGTGAAGAAAAAAGAAAAGCAGCGGACTGCGAAAGCCGCTTTTCCGGTTATGGCGCGGATAGGGGGAAACATGGGCAGGAGAATATCATAGGAATCGGCGAATGGAAAGAACAAAGTTGAGAGTGTAACCTAAAAACTGCAAACCACAGAGGCCACAGAGATAAATCTTGAGTATAAAAACCTTGAAAATCCTTTTATTCTCCGTGTTCTCGTGAGTTTGATTTTAATTTAACCACGGAATACGGCCACACCCTGCACTCGCGGTACCACGCCCCACATTCGCGCATCGCACTCATAAACGTCGGGTGCAGGCTCGTAAACGCTGGGCGCAGGCGGATTAACACCGATTGAAAGAAAAGGACTTTATCTTAAGTTTTTATCCGTGCTTATCCGCCTGCGGCCAGCGTTTACGAGTGGCAACGCGAGTGCAGGCTGTGTGCATCCGTGGTGAATAATATTGGTTTTTGGTTCCGGCTTGTCCGGGTTAGGGTTTATTCCTTTTAATCAGTATGTTACTCTGTGAACTCTGTGGTTCGATTGCAGGATTGAATAAATAAAAAGGAGTAGTGCACAAACATGGCAAATCCAAAACACAAAACATCCAAATCCCGCAGGGACAAGAGGCGCACCCACAAGCACCTCAAGGCCCCGAATCTCTCGGCCTGTCCGCAATGCCGGGAAGTAAAGCTGCCCCATCACGCCTGCCCGTCCTGCGGCACCTACAACGGTCGTGAGATCGCAACTGCACGGCAAATATAACCAACGCTTGCTCAAAGGCAAAGGGCTGATACTGTGTTTTCCGGTATGACTCTTTGCCTTTTATATTGCGGGGAGATTGTATGAAAATTGCCGTTGATGCCATGGGGGGGGATCATGCGCCTCAGGCCGTCGTCGCCGGAGCGGTACAGGCGGCGAAGGAGCACGGGGTCGGCATCATCCTGGTGGGCATTGAGCGGATTATTCACGCGGAACTCAAGAAGCACCCCCAGGCACAATCGCTCCCGATAGCGGTCAGGAACGCCACTGAAGTGGTGGACATGCTCGACTCTCCGGCCACGGTTTTCCGGAGAAAGAAAGACTCTTCCATCCGCGTGGCCAATGAGCTCGTCAAGAGCGGAGAAGCAGTGGCCGTGATCAGCGCCGGGAACTCCGGGGCGGCCATGGCCACGTCGCTCTTCGTGCTGGGCAAACTCGAAGGAATCGAGCGGCCGGCCATCGCCACGTTTATGCCGACCGTCAAAGGATTCTGCATCGTCCTGGACGTGGGGGCGAACGTCGACTGCAAGCCGGACCACCTCCTGCAGTTCGCCATCATGGGCGAAGTATACGCCAAGTACCTGCTCAAGAACCCGAACCCTTGCGTGGGACTGCTCTCCATCGGAGAAGAAGTGACGAAGGGGAACGAGCTCACCAAAGAGGCGTTTAAGCTGTTATCCGAGACCTCGCTCAATTTCATCGGCAATGTCGAGGGGCGCGATGTGATGTCCGGCAAGGCGGATGTGGTCGTCTGCGACGGATTCATCGGCAACGTGGTGCTCAAAGTATCCGAAGCCGTGGCGGAAACCATCGGACTTATGATCCGGGAGAATATCGGAGACAACGTGCTTAAAAAGCTGGGGTATATCTTAATGAGGCCGGCCTTCCGCGCCCTGAAGCGCCGCATTGATTACGCCGAATATGGCGGAGCGCCGCTCATCGGCATTAACGGCATCAGCATTATCAGCCATGGCCGCTCATCGGACCGGGCCATCAAGAACGCTATTCGTGTTGCAGCCGAAATCGCCCGGAGCGAGGTGAACCGGCACATCCACGACGACATCAAAAAGAATATGGAGTTAGTCAGAGCCAAATGATCCACGCGCGCATAACAGGTACCGGGTCGTACGCACCGAAGAAGATCATCACCAACCATGACCTCGGGAAGCTCGTGGATACAAGCGACGAATGGATCATCGAGCGCACCGGCATCAAAGAGCGGCGGATCGCGGAAAAGGGCCAGACGACGTCGGATCTCGCGTACGAGGCAAGCCGGAAAGCGCTGAAAGCCGCCGGGCTCGGAGCGGATGAGGTTGACCTGATCCTCGTTGCGACCATGACGCCGGATATGATCCTGCCGAGCATGGGGTGCGTACTCCAGGAAAAACTCGGCGCCAAAAAAGCGGCGGCCTTCGATATCGCCGCGGCCTGCTCCGGTTTTATCTACGGACTGTCCATTGCCGACGCCTTCATCAAGGCCGGCGCCTATAAAAACATTCTCCTCGTTGGGGCCGAGGTCCTTTCGCGGTTCACGGACTGGGAGGACCGCACAACCTGTATCCTCTTTGGAGACGGCGCCGGCGCGGTCGTGATCCAGCGGCACGCGGGCAAGCGCGGGATACTCTCAACGCACCTTCATTCCGATGGTTCACTCGGGGATTTGCTCCACGTTCCCGCCGGCGGCTCCCAGCATCCGGCGTCGCACGATACCATCCACAAACGGATGCATTTCATCAAAATGAAGGGTAATGAAACCTTCAAGGCCGCGGTGCGGGCGCTCGAGGGCGTGGTTCAGGAAGCGCTGGAGCACAATAAGGTAAAACCGGAGGAGATCGACTTCCTTATTCCGCACCAGGCCAACCTGCGGATCATCCAGGCCATGGCACAGCGCCTGAACATGCCCATGGAAAAGGTCGTGCTCACGCTTCCCAAATACGGCAACACCTCGGCGGCCTCCATCCCCATGGCCCTGGATGAAGCGGTCCGCGACGGCAGGATCAAGGAAAACCATCTCCTTCTGTTAGAAGCCTTCGGCGGCGGGTTGACGTGGGCCTCGGCCCTGGTGCGGTGGTGAGAAACCCTGGTTTTTCATTTTGAATTGTAACTACTCAGGTTCAAAGTTCCAAGGTTCACGGTTCACGGTTCACGGTTCAAGGTTAAAGAGCGATGAAGATTGAACGGTTGAAGATATTGAGGCTTTGCAACTGGGACCAGACGAACATGTGCTGCCGTTCGTGGATTCATCAACCAACTCAAAAAATATCAGGAGAGCAAAGTAGCCAACCGTGAACCGTGAACCTGACAACCTGAGTAGTTACGAATTATCTTTAAGGGGGATTCAATGGATTACCTGCTGAATGAAGACCAGATCATGATTCGTGACCTTGCCCGGCAGATCGCGGTGGAAAAGATCGTGCCCGCGCGCGCCGAACTCGATGAGCATAACAAGTTCCCCACTGATATTATAAAGGCCATGGCCCAGGCGGACCTCTTCGGCATTTACATCCCCGAAGAATACGGCGGCCTCGGCAAGAAGAGCCTCGAGATATTCATCGCGATCGAGGAACTGTCCTGGGCCTGTCTTGGCGTTTCAACCACCTATGCGGCCAATGCGCTCGGCACCTACCCCATCCTCCTCCACAGCAGTGAAGCGCAGAAGAAGAAATACCTTCCCGACATCGCCTCGGGAAAGCACCTGGTGGCGTTCGGTCTCACCGAGGCGAACGCGGGCAGCGACGCCAGCGGCATCCAGACTACGGCAAAACTCGACGGGAATGAATACGTCTTGAACGGCACCAAGCAATGGATTACGAACGGCGGTGAGGCTCAGATATACACCGTCATCGCCATCACGGACAAAGCCAGGGGCGCCCGCGGCGCTTCGGCCTTTATCGTCGAAAAAGGGACGCCCGGATTCACCTTCGGCAAGAAAGAAAATAAGATGGGCATCCGCGCCTCCTCCACCACCGAACTCATCTTCAATAACTGCCGCATCCCGAAAGAAAACCTCATTGCCCGGGAAGGCATGGGCTTCATCGTGGCCATGAAGACCCTCGACAGCTCGCGCGCGGGCGTAGGCGCCCAGGGCGTGGGTGTGGCCCAGGGGGCAATCGACGAGTGCATCAAATTCGCCAAGGGAAGGATCCAGTTCGGCCAGCCTATCACCTCCTTCCAGGCCATCCAGCACATGCTCGCGGATATGCAAACCCAGACCGAAGCCGCGCGCGCCCTGGTCTACTCCGCGGCCCGCATGATGGACAGCGGGGCAAAAGATTTCTCCCGGGCCTCGGCCATGGCCAAGCTCTTCGCCACCGACACTGCCATGAAGGTGACCATCGATGCAATGCAGGTTATGGGCGGTTCCGGTTATATGAAGGAATACCCCCTTGAAAAAATGATGCGCGACGCCAAGATCCTCCAGATCTACGAGGGCACGAACCAGATCCAGCGCAATGTCATCGCCCTCGATATGATCAAGGAAGCAAATAGACAGAAATA
>JANONA010000184.1:0-2144 GCA_031420575.1 Nitrospirota bacterium
GAGACGGACGAGGGTTTGATGATCGACATGCGGCTCACCAAACAGGACGTAGCCGACATGGTCGGGACCACGGTCGAAACCTCGATCCGCACCTTCAGCAAGTTTAAGAAACAGGGACTTGTGACGGACGCGGACGGCAAGATCATCATTAAGGACCGTGAAGGGCTGGCGGGGCTGGCGTCGTAAATACGACGAAAGCGAAATCCAAAATCACAACTACCTAACCCGGACAAACCGAAACCAAAAGAGTTATTTCGACGGGATTACAGGATAACAGCGGATAAAAGCGTTAGAAAATCCTGTCAATCCTGTTATCCTGTCAACGTCTTGTCCTGCTTTAGTTATTTTCTTTCCATTTTGCGTAGAATTTGATTCTTTAGTTACTAACCCGGACAGGCCGGAACCAAAATGACATCTCTCGCAGAGGCGCAGAGGACGCAGAGTTAAATCAAATTCTTTAAGTCTTGGTTTTAACCCATAATTTTTGAGTTTTTCTCTGCGAACTCTGCGCCTCTGCGAGAAAAATTCTCGCCGTTTTGAGAAGAATTTGATTCCTTGGTTACTAAACAATCTCCAATAAACAAATTCAAAACGTTTGGTTCATTCGAATTTCAAGTTTATTTAGAGTTTAGAAATTCGTGCTTAGGATTTTCTCTTACGCCCTTGCTTTTCCCGTCTCGAACATCGGGAACTTGCCGCAGAAGGCTTTCGTCCGTTCTTTGATGGCAACGAGCTTCTCCGGTGAATTGTGGTTCGCCAGCGCCTCGCAGATGAGGTCGCCGATGATCTTCATCTCGGGCTCGCGCATACCGCGCGTGGTCACGATCGGCGTGCCGAGGCGGATGCCGCTCGTGGTCACCGGCGGTTTCTGGTCATAGGGGATACTGTTTTTGTTCACCGTGATCCCGGCGGCATCGAGCGTAATCTCGGCGTCCTTGCCCGTGATATTCCTGGGTGTGAGGTCCACGAGCATGAGATGATTTTCCGTGTCGCCCGAGACGATGCGCAACCCGTCCTCGGTAAGCCGCCGCGCCAGCGCCTTCGCATTCTTCACGACCTGGCGCTGGTAGTCCTTGAACTCCGGCATGAGCGCTTCCTTGAAGGAAACGGCCTTGGCCGCGATCACATGCACGAGCGGTCCGCCCTGGATACCGGGGAAGATGACCTTGTCCACGGCCTTGGCGAACTTTTCCCCGCACATGATCATGCCGCCGCGCGGACCGCGCAGGGTCTTGTGCGTCGTCGTTGTCACAAAGTCGGCGTAGGGCGCCGGACTCGGGTGTTCGCCCGCGGCAACAAGCCCCGCGATGTGCGCAATGTCGGCCATGAGGTAGGCGCCCACCTTGTCGGCGATCTTCCGGAACCGGGCGAAATCGAGTATCCGTGAATAGGCGCTGTAGCCGCACACGATCATCCTGGGCTTGTGCTCCACGGCGAGCCGCTCCACTTCATCGTAATCGAGCAACTCTGTTTTCTTGTCCACGCCGTAGGAGAAGGATTTGTAGAGCTGGCCGGAGAAGCTCACCCTTGCCCCGTGCGTCAGGTGGCCGCCGTGCGAGAGCCCCATGCCGAGGATGGCGTCCCCGGGCTTGAGCACGCTGAAGTACACGGCCATGTTCGCCGCCGATCCCGAGTGGGGCTGTACATTCACATGCTCCGCGCCGAAGAGCTGCTTGGCTCGCTCGATCGCCAGCAACTCCACTTGGTCGGCGAACTCGCACCCGCCGTAATAGCGCCGGTTCGGATACCCCTCGGCATACTTGTTCGTGAACACCGAGCCCTGCGCTTCGAGCACTGCCTGGCTTACATAGTTTTCCGATGCGATAAGAACGATCTTGGAGAGCTCCCGTTCCTCCTCACCCTTGATCGCGTTGTAGACTTCGAGGTCCTGCTGTTTCAGTTCCGGCATTTCCTTATCCTTTGAGTGATTTTTCTATTTCCTGTATCTTGTTCAGCCGCAGCTGGTGCCGCCCGCCGCCTTCAAATTCCGTTTCGAGCCAGGTCTTCACGAGCTCGAGCGCAACGCCTTTGCCGATGACCCGTTCGCCCATGACCAGGACATTGGCGTCGTTGTGCAGCCGGCTCATCCGGGCCGTAAAATGGTCATGGCAGAGCGCGGCGCGCACTTTCGGATACCGGTTGGC
>JANONA010000185.1:0-1727 GCA_031420575.1 Nitrospirota bacterium
CTTGTCGCCCATTGTCTCTCTCCCTCTTGTTAAGGTCTGATCAGAACACCAGTAAACGCGCGCTGTCGTGCAGCGTGGTCGCGTGATTGTACTGGCTGCCGTAGGTGATTCCTTCCGTCTTCTCGGTGATATTGAGAAGCCCGCAGCTGTGATCGCAGCACGTTATGCTCACGCCCGCGATCTTGAGCAGCTCCTTGAATCGCGCATCCGTCGTGAAGCGCACGCCTTCGTCGTTCATGAAGATCGTTACGGGATGCCCCGCGGCCCGGGCCGCTTTCACCACACCGATAAGGTGATCGGCATTCTCAAACTTCGTAATTACAATTCCCAGCTTTTCTCCCGCCATTGTCTCACCCCCTTTTATTTGAACATGAATTGCCGTACGGTATATCTTATGTGCACTGAGCGCGTTTCGAACACTGCCGAATGCGACCGATAGCAGGGCGCGCCCACATCCTGTCCATGGAGCGGTTACTACTTCAACTGACGGAGTGCAATAAAATGAACGCGCATGACGGAAAGTGAAAACAGTCGCAGTCGCAAAAGGATACCTTACTCTTGGTGAAAAATCAAGAAAATATTTTCCTGATAAAATATTTTCCTGATTTAATTGACGCGCGAAAAGGAACTATGATACTATGCGGCAAGATAAGCGCATTGTTTCAGGAAGAATAAGTTGCATACCTATGACAAAAAGCTCGCCTCACGGACAAAACAGTTTAACAAAAGAGAACCGCATCTCACTCGTCATCCCGAATTACAATGGAAGCGCAACCCTCGCCAGGTGCCTTGAAGCGGCTCTTTCATCCCGCCCCGCGCCGCGTGAGATCGTGGTGGCGGATGACTGTTCAACGGATGATTCCGTAAAGGTCATCCAGGGGTATCCCTGCAAACTCGTCCGGCTCGCCGTCCATTCAGGCGCATCCGCCGCGCGGAACGCGGGCGCGCGGAGCTGTACGGGGGAGTTCCTCTTCTTTATAGACGCGGACTGCCTTCTCCAGGAACACACGCTCGCGGCGGCACATGCCGCTCTGGATGCATCCGGCGATGCCGTCATCGGCGGGACCTATACGACGACCCCCTTTGATCGCGATTTTTTCAGCATATTCCAGTCCGTCTTCATTCATTATTCCGAGTCAAGAATGAGATGCCCCGACTATATCGCGGCCCATGCCATGATCATCAGGTCGGACGTCTTTCGCGCCAGCGGCGGATTTACCGAAAAGTTTCTCCCCATTATCGAGGATGTTGAATTCAGCCACCGCCTTCGCACCGCGGGCTACAAGCTCATCATGGAGCCGAAGATACTCGTTCAGCATATCTTCAATTTTACGCTGCTCAAATCTCTCAAAAACGCCTTTAGAAAATCGCGTTATTGGACCCTGTATTCTCTGCAAAACAGGGACGTTTTGTCCGATTCAGGGACCGCCTCGTTCGGATTGAAAATGAACGTCTTGGCGTTCTTTCTCGGCGTTCCGCTGATCGCCCTTTCCCTCTGGAGCGGGAGCGCCGTTGCCCTCGCGGGGGTATTTCCCCTTTTTGCAATCAACGTGTTTTTGAACAGGGGCTTGCTCCGGGCCTTTTACGACGCCAGGGGAATATCCTTCGCCCTTCTCGCCGCGCTGTATTACCTGGGCCTGTATCCGCTTGCGGTCGGCGGAGGCGCTGCTCGGGGAATAATGAGCTTCCTCCGGCTGCGCGCGGGGAAAAGGCAATCTCAATGATGT
>JANONA010000186.1:0-2889 GCA_031420575.1 Nitrospirota bacterium
ATCTGGCCGGACGCGGACGAAATGACGACGATGCGTCCCCTCTTCGCCTTGAGCATCGAGAAGACCACCGCGCGGGCCACGTTGAAGAACCCATCCAGGTTCGTGGAAAGGACCGAGTTCCACTCATCCTTGGTCATCCACATCAGGAGGTTGTCCCGGGATATCCCCGAGTTGTACACGAGAACATCGGGCGATAGGTTTTCGAGGCGTGCGCCTAAGGCGGCTTCGGTCTCTTCAAAACTCGATACATCGAAGGGAATGAGTTCGCAGGCGCTGCCTGCGGATTCTATCTCGGCCTTCGTTTTTTGCGCGGCCTCATGGTTGCCTTTATAGGTCAGCCAGATGCCGAAACCGGACTTCGCCAGCTTGAGAGCAATGGCGCGTCCGATCCCCCTGCTTCCGCCGACGATCAATGCTGTCTTTTTTGTTTGATTTTCCATGAATTTACTCGTATAGGGGGAGCCGCGTAATACTTGATGAGTGATCGTCAATGCACACGCAAAAAACCGATTAGGGAATATTTTTCCCGCTGAAAACTACCCCCGTAACCATTGAATATTTCAAGCATTTTCAGATAGTTGCAGTAAAGTTTTTATATTACACCAGCATTCCGGCGCTGTCAAGCATTTTCATGGTTTTTACAGGGATGTGGACGGAATCACGACGGAGGAAGGAGCGCGGAAATAACCGGATACCTAAATCCTGCAATCTGCCACGGACTTACACGGACAAATGCAGTAACATAATAGATACAGCCTATATTTTAAATTCACTTGAAAGGTGAACAGGTTTTTATTTATAAGTTATTGAAAAGTCATATATAGTCCGTGAAAGTCCGTGGCTAAATGCATTTTTTAGGGGATAGGTTATTCGCGCTGAGACAGGCCGAGCACCCGGTCGAGGTTGATCTCGAAAGCTGCGCACGGCATGGTGATCCGCGTGCGTTCGAGCGCCTCAGGCCGGACTTCGCCGATAAAGCCCAGGTCGGCGCCGTTCGCGATGACCCTGCCGCAGCGACCATGGATAAAGAGCGGATGCTCCGCTGGATCAAGTGTATATTCCAAACCGAGGTAGTAAAGCAGAATATCGAGCGTTGAATGCATCTCGGAGAAGTTGGCCCCCGGGTGCGAAATGATCGCGCCCAGGTTCAGGTCAGTGCGTGAGCCCATATTCTCCTTCTCATCGAACACAGCGACCTCGCCCACCTCGAAGATCCGGTGCGGATAGAAGGCCTTTGAGCTTGCCGCTTCCACGTTCAGCAGAGACGGAATAACCCGGTTTCTGAGCGCTGAGTAGGCAAGCGACATCACGTTGTCCACCTCGACTAATTTCTCTCCCGCCGGCATGGCATAGTCAAGCTCTTCCCGTGAGCAGAGAATGTTGGACATGATCTCCTGAAAACCGGAACCGACCATATACCCCCGCACCGTGTCTGAAAGCAATTCAAGCCGCGAGAGCGAGCCGACCGTCGACTGCCGCGGCATGACCGGTTCGAAGGAGTCATATCCCCGGCTGATGGCATAGTCCTCCACCAGGTCCATGGGGTGCATGATGTCATCGCGGTACGGAGGCACGAAGACCGTTACGGCGCCACGGGCCGCGGCGACCCGATGGCCATAGGCGCTCAGATATTTTTGCGCATCCGCTTGAGAGACGTCCTCGCCGAGTCCGGCTGAAAATTGAGCAAGCGGCGCCGTCATTTTGTTCGAGGTGTCATAGGGGAACGCAACGCGCCTGCCAAGTTCAGTGGCATAGGGATAGGTTACGAGCACCGGCTCGATGTCCGCGCCCCGATCGTGGAAGTTTGCCGCCAGGATATTCAGCGTGAGCGCCGTCATCCGGAGCTCCGTCCCCGTCACCTCGATCAACACGTTCCGCGTCGTCGATTTCACCTCGCCGAGTTCGGCGCTGTTGATGATCGGCGGGAACGAAAGCGCCCTCCCTTGATTGTCGGTCAGAACCGGGTAGGCAGGGAACGGTTTTACGATACTGCCATACGCTATGCCTTTGGGATGCTGATCGAGGATCTCGGCAAGCGTCAGTTTCCGGTCCATACCGAGCGGCATGAACGACACCAACGACGGTTCAGCCAGCCGGTAGTCCACCGGGAATGCGATCTTGTCGAGTTCGTAAATGCCGATCGATACCGTTGACCGCTTCCTGCCGAATATCTCCGAAAGCTTGTCCTGGCTCTGGATCATCTGCGCCAGTACATCTTCGTTCATGCGCATACCGCTCGCGGTGCAGGCCGCGATGTACGGCCGTACGCCCTTCATGGCTTTCGAGACCCTGATCTCCCGCGTGGCCTTCCTGCCGTGCTTGAAAAAGGGATAGGTCTCGGGTTTGCCGGACAAGGCGATACGGATCTGGCGCGCAAGGCCTTCCGCTGACCAAAGGTCGGGCCGGTTGCTGTCCGACAACTCGACCTTGAGCTCGTCGGTCTCCGCGTTGTACTCCTTCAGTTCGGCCTTCGCGAGCATGAGTTTTTTCTCAAGGACTTCGAGGGAAAGCTTTTTGCCGATGAGTCCGTCGAGGTCGCGTTTTTTAATATCTATTGTAGGCATGTTTAAAATCGGGGTTCAGGGGTCAGGCGTCAGGGTCCGGTTTTTTTCCTAACCCTGTACCCCGTACCCTGTACCCTGTACCCTATTCTCTCATCCCAATTGTATTTTCTTCGTCCTGATAAAATCCAGGTCCCTCGAGAACAGTTCGCGGATATCCTTGATCCCGAGCGCCACCATGGCCATGCGGTCGAGGCCGAGGCCCCAGGCGATCACCGGCACATCCACGCCGAGCGGCTTGGTGACCTCGGGGCGGAAGATGCCGGCGCCGCCCAGCTCCATCCACCCGAGTTCGGGGTGCTTCACGTGCAGTTCCACCGACGGTTCA
>JANONA010000187.1:0-5407 GCA_031420575.1 Nitrospirota bacterium
CAAAGTTCAAAGTTCAAAGTTCAAAGTTCAAAGTTCAAAGTTCAAAGTTCAAAGTTCAAAGTTCAAATTGACGATTTTTTAATGGGTCTTTTATAGCACAACAATGGGTGTTTGTAAAGGGAAAAATAACAAGGTAAGGTAGTAATTTTCAGGTGAGACACAATATATTGTGGTTGTGGAAAACTCGGAACCAAGACTGACATGAACCCATTAAGGCAGGAGCGAGGAGAGCAGCGGATGGGAAGGTTTCCTCGCGAGCATCCTCTTCCGTTCGGAGGTGTATGCCCACCAAGGCTTCTTGGGTTCGCCCGCCATGAAGCGTACAGCGGAAATGAAGACGTCGATAAGACAAGGATCGCAATGCTCACCTGTGACGGTTTCGAGCTCCATGACCATGGCGTATGGGTCGCGCGCCGCCTTTGGCGCGTCGCTGTGGACTCGCTGGCTATATTCATCTTCCGAGAAGTCGGCGCAGTGGATAGAGGCCGCTATTTCATCGTATCCAATAGATGCATGTCTCCTCGAAGCAACTGATTGACGACCGAGGAAAAATTGGTATTGCGTTTCGCCGCAATTGCCTGTACGAACGCCTGGACCTCATCGTCAAGGTATACTGGTATATTCAGCTTCGCATCAGGCCTGTAAAGTTTACCTCTTACCGCTTTTGAAAAATCATACTCTTCTCTCATAATTAAGCTCCTTCATGGATATTGATTTCCTTGGATGTCGGACGGCGAGCGGAGTAGATACGAATCGTCACCGTTGGTCCCGGCTTCTCATTGAATGTATGACAGACTACCAGAAGCCTGCCAGAACTGGATAGTCCAAGAGTTATCCACCGATCTTCTGATTCGCTGTGATCAGGATCATATATATTCATGGCACGAGGATCACGCATGACGGTTGCTGCTTCCTCGAACGTGACCCCATGTTTTTGCATGTTTGAAGTCGCCTTACCTGGATCCCATTCAAAATCAAAATCCATCAGTGGTCGGCCTCCTCGCCTTTGATCAATGCCCGTCCGTTCTTTGTTTTATGTGATATCGAGTGTGCTTCATGACTTATTGTATCACATCAATTCAGCATATGGAAAGTAGTATTTTAAACTGTGCAAACGGGTCTAAGAGAATATAGAAAAAACCGTTTTCGTCATTGTACGCTAAAAAATAATCCCTTGACGCGACGTTCCAATAAGAATTTATCAAATTGCGCGACGTGTGCGCACTGATGCTTGGTCCTTACAGAGGCGTCTACGTACATATATAATTGAAGGATGCCTTTTTCTGAGTGTTGCTGTGCACGTTCGCGGAACTCGATCATTTTGAACAACCAGACACGGTCTTTGTCAAGATCAACTGTGGCGACTAAATCGGCGGGAGAATCATTACGCAGAAACCAGACCAGCGATGCTTTTCCTTTACCACCCGCCAGAACCGGCTGCTCTTTGGTTTTCACCTGGATTGTGTACGCCTTGGCGTCAGCAGGCGAGTAAGCTACTAAGTCAATACCGGCATCTGATGTCATTCGAGCTGAGTCAACACCTTCCTTGATGAGCTTATACTGAACAAGGAGTTCACCGGCAGCACCTATATGGCGTGTGGTGGTTGCTTTTTCTGCTTTATGATTTCTTCTCCGTTCAACACCAAAGCTCGCCGGTTGCCAGGGTTATTGGCAATCCGGTGCAGCCGATTGTTGGATGATCTCATTTTTTGAAGAGGTCGCTGTGCGTGCCGGTTCGTTCAAGCCGAAGCGATTCCTTATCGGTTGTATAAATCAATATCCAGTCGGCTTCAATGTGGCAGTCGCGTGATGGCTGCCACGGTCCCGTGAGCGGATGGTCCCTGTGGTTTGATGGAAGCAGGATGCCCTCGGCCAGAAGCTTGACAACCTCCTGCAGCTTGTGCAGGTCCTTCCCTCGTTTCCGCATGCGTTTGACATCCCGGGAAAACTGCCTGGCCTGGGAGACCTTCTTCATTTCTCCCAATCCTTGAACATTGCCTCTAACGACTCGAATTCCTGAATGTCTTCGCCCCGGCGGCTCTTCTCAAGGGTGGAGGCCGTAAGTTTGTTCGGAATCGCAACAGAGAAAGGCAGACCACCACGAAGAGATATTTGTCTATAGAAAATACGGATAGCCTCCGTTGGAGTAAGGCCAAGTTTCCGAAGGACCCCTTCTGCCTTATGCTTGGTTTTCGGTTCAATCCGTGCGTGGACGACTGAGGTTTTCATAATTTCAATGTATCACAATCGCAACACAGATGCAAGGTGTTTTTCTTATTTCTATTTTTCGATTTTAGTCCAACCAGTGTTTATAGGAACGTATGTACTAATACCGCGACTAATTGTCAACTATATCAATACGATAATATTTGGGAGGCAACCAGTGTTTTTCTGAATGGAAGTCTCCCGGGAATCATATTCAGATATTGCGAGAATGACTGACAGTAACATGGATTTCCTGGACGGTCAAGGCGTTTTTGAGAAACATCTTGACATAATCAACTATAAATTCGTCATTGACTAATTGGACCATCAAGGAAGTTGCCGGCCCGCTTGATTTATAGGTTTCATTGCGTTTGCGCGGAATTTAACTTGTACCTAAAAAATGCGTTTAGCCACGGACTTTCACGGACTATATCCGACTTTTCAATAACCTATAAATAAAAACCTGTTCACCTTTCAAGTGAGTTTAAAATATAGGCTGTATCTATCATGTTACTGCTTTTGTCCGTGTAAGTCCGTGGCAGATTGCAGGATTTAGGTTGTAAGAAACCTATATTTCCCGTTGTTTCAGCCGTTCAAGTCCGATTTTCATAGGCAAAACAAGCGCCAGAATATTGACCGCGAGGACCGCTATGATTGAAAGCGCAATGGATATCCAGCCCTGGATCGTGATAGGGTAGCCGAGAGTCTGGGCCGTGAATATCTTGTACACGGGCCAGGCCTCGAGCGTGATCACGAGGCCGATGAACAGCATGGTCAGCAGCATATACACGATGCCGCCGAAGCCCGTGGGGATCTGGGCCACGTTCTCGTGTTTGAACCGGGGGAATACGGCGCCCAGGCCGATGCCGAGGGCGGTGATGCCGAAAGTCATCATAAAAACCGTGCCGATGCCGAGCCACATCATGAAGGGCGTGACCTTGAGCAGGGTGTTCGAGAGCACGATCAATATCCCGGAGAGCGCCAGGAGGGGCAGCAGGCTGCTCCAAAACTTGGCCCAGAGGAAATCCCCGAGCGACAGCGGCGCGGACCGGATGATCCAGAACGCCGCTCCTTCGAGGCTCACGGCGGGGAACACGAACCGAATGGCGACTGAGGCGGTCACGAACCCCACCATGCCGAGGTTCAGGAAAGAGATCAGGTTCTGGAGAAAGAAGCTCGGCATGGCCGCGCGCTCCAGGGGCAGGAGCTTGAAACTGTAAAGGTACACGACCATGAGCGCGAAGAGGAGAAAAAGCTGGGACCACTGCGAAGTGTCGCGGAAGAAGAGCTTTATGTCCTTGAGCACGATGGCGCGCATCTTACCCCGGAACGGCAGGGAGAGGAAGCGGAAGAAGGCGTCAGCCGTTGTTGAGCGCGAGATCGACGATTTCTTCCCTTCCTGTGAACGTGACCAGCCGGCGGAGTAGATCTTTCCGCAGACCCACTCGCCCATCACGATACTTGCGCCGGCGGTGCTCCAGAGCATGAGCAGATAGAAGAAGGCTTCTCCTTTTGCATGGCGCAGAAGGGGGGAGAGCGTCTCCGTTGACCAGGAGCTCGGCAGAAGGGGCGAGATCGGCGCGCGCATGGCGGTCAGATACTGGACGAGCGAGGGGAAGGCGTCGGGATCAACGAGCTTTTCCGGCTGGAGCATACGGAAAAGGATATACAGTACCACGAAGAACAAAAGGCCCAGAAGCACGAGGACGTCCTTTGCCCTGCGGGCCGGGAAGGCGTTCACGAGCAGCATGGTCACCATGATGCCGAGCCCCGCCGGGATGATCAGAAAGGGGATGATGGTAAGGAAGAGGACCGCGTAATAGAGGAGCGACGCCTTGAATACCATACCGTAGGCGAGGAAGACCGGCAGGCCGTAGATGAGGGTGATCCATGATGAATCAACGATCGTCTCGATGAATTTAGCGCGAAAGATGTTTTCGATCCGGATTGGCGCGGAATGCAGGAGCTCAAGCTCTTCCGAGAGATAATAGGTCGAAAGCGACGTGACGATGTTGCTGAACAGGAGGATGGAAAAGAACGTAAGCAGGATCATTGACAGGAGCCGGAGCGCGAGCAGGTCGCCCAAGCCTTCGATGGCCCGGAAGTAGGTGAGGACCTTGAACGATATTCCGTACAGGAAGGCCCAGAATCCCAGACCGAGCAGACCGAGAACCGCTGTTTTCAACCCGTCGCCGGGAGCGAGGCGGGTGAGCCTATTCTTTATTGCATGATAGCGAGGCGTGAGAAGGAGAAGCATGAATAGAGTATACACAAATGCAGCAAGCGCACAAGGACTTTTCAACCGCGGCTTGTCAGACCGACAACCACCTGTTGACACCGCAATAACAACGATGATATATTGCACCCGTGAATAAGCCTGCCATGTCTATTCCGTTGTTCCTTATCATACTGATTGCTCTTGTCGGAACCACCTATGCGCGAAACGGCCTTTGGCGCGATGCCGCCGACCTGTGGGAGGACGTCGTAAACAAATCGCCCATGAAGGCGAGAGCCCACTATAATTTAGGGCAGGTCTACGGCGCCCGTAATTTAGTTGATAACGCTGTCGCGCGGTATCTTGCCGCACTACGGTTAAAGCCGGACTATGCGGACGCGCATTACAATCTCGGAAATATTTATTTGACCCAGAATCGTATTGAGGAAACGATTCAGGCATTTGAGCTTGCCACACAGCTCAATCCCGATTTTCCGTTTGCGCATGTTACGCTGGGGAATTTGTTTTTTGCGCAAGACCGGCTCGATGAAGCAGTCACGAGATATCTGCGGGCCATACAACTCAAACCGAATTCAGCCTTTGCGCGCAACGGCCTTGGGAAGGTATATATGAAACAGGGTCGAATTGACGAGGCAATCAGGGAATTCCAGCGTGCGGCGATGATTTCGCCGAATTATACCGAGGCGGGGCAGAACCTTGACCATGCCCGTGAACAAGCGCGGCGCAAAGCCGGATTATAAAGCTTCGTCCCCGCCGGTCAGTTTCAGGAAGATCGGCTCCAGATGACTTTCCGGCATGCGGGCCATGCGGCCGAGGTCCTCGACACTGCCATCGGCGATGATATCGCCTTTATTGATGATGGCCACGCGGGTGCACATCTGCTCCACGATCTCGAGCGTGTGCGTGGACATGAACACGGTGACGCCCTTTGAGGCAAGGTCCTTGAAGAGGTCCTTCACGAGCCGT